>CAZXVA010000045.1:0-15798 GCA_964644305.1 uncultured Oscillospiraceae bacterium | reverse complement strand
TTCTCGGTCTTGCAAAGGGTTACTGGGGCAACAAGTCCCGTCACTATAAGATGGCAAACCAGCAGCTCATGAAGTCCGGCCGCTATGCTTACGTCGGCCGCAAGCAGAAGAAGAGAGACTTCCGTCAGCTCTGGATCACCCGTATTTCCGCAGGCTGCAAGATGAACGGCATGAACTACTCCACCTTCATGCACGGCCTCAAGCTCGCCGGTATCGACATGAACCGCAAGATGCTCTCCGAGACCGCCATCCACGATTCCGCCGCGTTCACCGCTCTCTGCGACATGGCCAAGGCCGCTCTCAACAAGTAAGATAGATAAAACCGCACCGCAAATCGCGGTGCGGTTTTTCAGCCTGTGCAGATGCATATAGAACGGATAACCGAAAGGAAGTGTAATTATGGCAGATGAAGTCCTGACGTTTTACCCCCGCCACCCGTCCGATGCCAAAACCCACATAATCGAAACCACCCCGATGCCCCTGCTTTCCTGCGATAATCCCTTTGCCGTGAAAGCACTTTTTGAGGAGTTTCAGGCGGATGCTGACAGCTTCCTCAAAAAATATACGGACAAACGCTTTGAAGTCACGGGTATCGCAAAGAAAGTCGGCCCCGATGTCCACAATAAGCCGTCCATAGAGCTTTCCGACCGAGTCGACGGGCAGACCTATGCCTTGCCCATCTTTCCCACAGCCGAGCACTATGAAAAGGTTCATACAGGCGACAAAGTGACCGTCCGCGCCAACTATTTGGTGATGAGCAATCTCTTCGGCACAGTCATGAAATTCAGCGAATTGATTCACGTGGAGAGCTGACTGTTCGCTCGCCAGCTCGTCAACCCGCACCGGCTTACCTATAAACCACCCCCGTGCCGCAATCGCAGCACGGGGGTTTGCTGTATAAGCCGTCGGGCGTGAGGGATTAGCCCTTGTACCCAATCTCGTCGGCGAGCTTTTTCTCTATGAACACTGTCGCGTTGCGGTGGAGCTTCATGAACGTGGCGGGGCACTTGGTGGTTATTTTGTCGTCCATCAGCAGTGCGCGCGCGGCATCCTGCTTGTTGCCGGAGATTATCAGCAGCAGGCTCTTTGCGCGCATGATGTCGCCCATGCCCATAGTCACGGCGTAGCGGGGCACGTCGTCGCGTGTGGCGAAGAAGCGGGCGTTTGCGTCGATGGTGCTCTCGTCGAGCACTTCCTTGTGCGCGCCGTCATAAAGCACTTCGCCCGGCTCGTTGAAGCCGAGGTGGCCGTCCGGCCCGACGCCGAGAACCTGCAAATCCACGTCACTTTCGGCAAGCACTGCGTTGAACTCCGCAATGTTGGCCTCAACGTCGCCGGTGCCCTTGGCCACGTAGGTGTTGGCCTTGTCGATGTTGATGTGGTCAAAGAGGTTGCTGTTCATGAAATAGCGGTAGCTCTGGTCATGCGTCGGCTCAAGCCCGACGTACTCGTCGAGGTTCACGCTCTTCACGCGCGAAAAATCCAGCCCCTCGTCGTGGCAGCGGCGCGCCAGCTCCTTGTACATGCCCACGGGGCTTGACCCGGTTGCGAGGCCGAGCGTGCACTCCGGCTTCTCGCGCACGAGCTTTTCAATCATATCCGCTGCCAGTGCGCAGCTTTTTTCATAACTTTCCGAAACGATAACTTTCATTTTTCTCTCCATTCTGCCGCCGATTAGCCGGCGGCGGGCGACTCTGTCGGTTATGAACAAAATTATACGCGCCCTGCGCGCCTCCGTCAAGAAAAATATGCACCGTATCCGTGCATTGAACTGTCTTTCCGAATAAAAGGGGTTTACATATTCCGGCCGGTGTGGTAAATTCATCATCGGGCGCGCGGGAACATTTCGCCCCGCCGCGCGTCTAAACCGCATAACCCCGAAAGGAATTGAAAAAATGAAGAAAAGAATTATTTCGCTTGTGCTGGCCGTTATGCTGCTCGCCTCCCTCGGCGCGACGGCGAGCGCGGATAACATACAAAGCCGCGCGGTCATCGGCGCGGATCTCACGCCGGAGCAGGTTGCTCAGGTATATCAGGCGTTCGGCGTTCAGCAGGGGAGTGTCATTCAGCTCAATGTCACCAACACCGAGGAGCGCGCTTATTTGGAGGGCTATGTCGATTCCTCCATCATCGGCACGCGCTCCATTTCCTGCGTGTATGTTGAGCTTCTCGGCGAAGGTTCTGGCATGAGCGTCACGACCAGCAACATCACCTGGTGCACTGCGGAAATGTATATTTCCGCCCTCGCCACGGCGGGCATCACCGATGCGCGCATCGTCGTCGCCGCACCCTTTGAGGTCAGCGGCACGGCAGCACTTGCCGGGATTTACAAGGCCTATGAAGACATGACCGGCCAAAAGCTCGACAGCCTTGCCAAACTCGTCAGCACTCAGGAGCTCACCATCACCGGCGAGCTTGCGCAGGAAATCGGCAGCATGGACTCCACCTCCATCGTCTCCGAGCTCAAGCTCATGCTCGACGAGACCAAGAACATGACCGACGCGCAGATCCGCGAGCAAATCGTGCTCATTGCCGCGCAGTATAACGTCACCCTCACCGACACGCAGATAAACCAGCTCATCACGCTTTGCCGCTCGCTGGAGGGGCTGGATGCCGACTCGCTCAAATCCCGCGTCGAGGAGGTTCAAAGCACTCTCAACAAGGTCTCCACGGCCAAAACGCAGGTCGTCGGCTTCGTCACGAGCGTGAAAAAGGTCGTCACCTCCGTGGCAAGCTTCTTTGAAAAAATCAAAGACATCATCGGCATGTTCTGATTTACCCGAATAAAACATAAAAAGCTCACAGCAGACCCGAAAACCCTGCTGTGAGCTTTTTTACGCAAAAAAATGTTGATAATTCCAACTTTACATTATATAATAGTAAACTATGACATAACGACACAGGCCGCCGCACCGTCGCGTCGGCGTGTATGTTCGAGCGCCCGTCGCTCGCGAAATGAGAGGATGCAACAACATGAACGAAACAAAGCGAAAGTGCCTCAAAAACTCGGCCACAGCGGTGACGCTCGTCATCGCCGGAATAATCGCCGGGCTTTTGCTGTTGGCACTTGTATATATGCTGCCCACCTGGCGCGTCAATTACCATATCGGCGAATCCGTGTGGGATCTGAGATGGGAAAGCACAGAGACAAAAAGCGGCGAAATGCTTGACTATTTCACCGAGGGCTTCATGCTCAGCATCATTTACAATAAGGGAGACAGCTACGCCGAGGATATGCTCCTTGCCAAGTTCATGTCGGGCGAGAAGAATAACCCGCTCATCAACCTTTTCGACTACATAACCCAAAGCCCTGACAACAGCTTCACCCCCAAATCCTATGGGCGGTATTGGCACGGCTATCAAGCCGTGCTCACGCCGCTGCTCGTTTTCTTCAATACTGACCAAATAAAAACTCTCAACATGGCCGTGCAGCTCGTTCTTGTGTTCGCGATTGTCGCGCTGCTCGGCATGAGGCGGCGTGCGGATATGATAATCCCGTTTGCCGCAATGTATTTGACCCTCGCGCCCGTCTCGCTGTTCTACTCGTTCCAGTATTCCTCGACCTTTTATGTGATGTGCTTTTTGTCACTCGCCGTTGCTCTGAAGTACGATAAGTGGAGCTTCACAAAGCTGTGCTTTGCGTTCGAGGTGGCGGGCATCATGGAGGCGTTTTTCGATTATCTGACCTACCCCGCCGTGGCGCTTGCAGTGCCGATGATAATGTTCTTCTCGCTCGACGCGTCGGAGAGAAAAACGCTTGTAGAGAGAATAAAGCAATTTGTGCTTTTGTGCGTTTCGTGGGTGTTCGGTTATATCGGCATGTGGTCGGGGAAGTGGCTCGTCGCCACTGTGTTCACAGATGAAAATATCATCGCCGATGCGATAAAAAACGTGAAGTTCAGAAGCTCCACCAGTCAGGGGACGGACGTTTTCAACTACGATTTGGCCGTGACGAATAACTTGAAATACCTCAACGAATCAAACGCCGGGCTGTTTCGCCTTTTGCTTGTTCTCCTGATGGTCGTTTGGCTCGTGTGCATGCTGAATACACTGCGCCGCAAGCCGGGCGCACTGCAAACCACCGCCGCAAGCGCGGCGATAATCGCGCTCTGCTGCCTCATGCCCTTCGTCTGGTACGCCGGAACAATAAACCACTCCTACCTCCACGCCCCCTTCACCTTCCGTGAGCTGTCCATCACCGTCTACGGCGCAATGACCCTGTTGTATCTCACGCTGTATAGAAAACCAAAGCAAGCAGCCGGCGCGGCTTGACCCGAAAGTTTTGCCTCTTGCACAAATGCGCTTTTTGCGGTATCATAATATATGACAACAATTCCGGCAGCAGGGCGCGTGTCCTGCTGCCGGAAATCAGATTCACCGTGTTTAAGAGAGATGATTATGGCAAAGACAAAATGGGCGGAGCTTAGACCGCAGGTGCAAGAGGTTTGGCGGCTGAGCCTCCCGGCAATTTTAACCCAAATAACCACCATCGCCATGCAGTACATAGATTCTGCCATGGTCGGCGCGCTCGGCGCGAATGCGTCGGCGGCCATTGGGCTTGTCGCCACGGCGACTTGGCTTTTGAGCGGCGTGACCTACGCTGTGTCGGCCGGGTTCTCCGTTCAGGCGGCGCACCGCATCGGCGGCGGGGACAACGCCGGGGCGCGAACCGTCGTGCGCCACGGGCTTGTTTCGGCAATCATCGTGGCTGGGCTGATGGGGCTTGGCGCGGCGGGTATCTCCGGCACTTTGCCGGTGTGGCTGGGCGGCGCGGAGGAGATAACCGACGACGCGTCGGCGTACTTTTTCACCTTCGCCCTCATGCTCCCTTTTTCGCAGATCAACTCAATGACCTCGTCGTTCTTGCAGTGCTGCGGCGACATGGTCACGCCGAGCATATTGAACGCCGTCATGTGCGTGCTGGACGTCATTTTCAACGCCCTGCTCATACCGCGCTACGGCGTCCTCGGCGCGGGCTTGGGCACGACGCTTGCCTGCGCCGTGACGAGCATGCTGATGCTGTGGTTTTGCTGTGCGCGCAATTCCACCCTTCGCCTCAAACGCGGCGAAAAAAGCCCGCTTGATATGGATATCATCAAAAATGCAGTCAAAATCGGCGCGCCTGTCGCCGTGCAGGAGATTGCCATGAACGGCGCGCTCGTTGTGTCCACCATGATAATCGCCCCGCTCGGCACGGTTGCCATCGCGGCCAATTCCTTTGCCGTCACGGCGGAAAACTTATGCTATATGCCCGGCTTCGGCATTGCCTCCGCCGCGGCCACCGTCGTCGGGCGCAGCGTCGGCGCGGGAGACGCCGCCCTTGCCAAGCGGTATGGCAATATATGCACGGCCTTGGGCGCGGCGTTTTTGGCGCTGTTCGGCGCGGTGCTGATGTTTGCGTGTCCGCTGCTTTTCCGCTTTCTCACGCCGGATTTGGCCGTGCGTCAGCTTGCCGCGCAGGTGCTGAGGATCGAGCTGTTTGCCGAACCGCTTTTCGGCGTGTCCATCGTGGCGGCGGGCGTTTTGCGCGGCGCTGGTGACACCTTTGTGCCGAGTCTATTGAATCTGGGCAGTATATGGATTGTCCGCATCGGCCTTGCGCGCATACTTGTCGAGCCTTTGGGACTGCATGGCATGTGGCTCGCCATGGCCACAGAGCTCTGCGTCCGCGGCCTATTGATGCTCTATCGCCAGCATACGTCCAAATATTACAGCGCGTATAATCGCGTATAATAAATGAAATCTGCGCCTCCGGAGCATCCACCGGAGGCGCAGTATTTTATTTTATTTTATTTTCTTGTAAAGCGTGAATTCGTCGTTTGAAAAAATAGCTTCAAAGCGGCCGTTGCCTTCGTCTTTTAACTGTTGTTCTCCCACTTCAATGGTGGTAAGGAAATAATCAACATCGTCGAGGCTGTGATTATTCGTGTTGGTGCATATTGACACGCGCCCGGTATTCAAATATAGTGCGCGTGGTTTTTCAAAGCCTATGACTGCGTCCGAGGGTGTATTTGCTTGAATGTAGTTGTAGGTTTCGCGGGCGCAGGGCGAGAAAGCGTCCATGCTGTATAACTCCCACGGACCGTCGGGAACATACGGCTCGGTGTGGGCGCGAGCGTATTTGATATCCTCGGCGGCGGACATAAGGGTGAGAGCGCATGCACATGTCACGCATATCACATCAAACACGTGGCAAGCTCGCATCAGATTCAGCTTGCCAAAAGGCTTTGCCAAAAGACGGGAAATCCACTCGAATGTATATCCCAGATATACCGGTATCACCAATATAACGGGATAAATGTACCGAATGCCCTGATTGTTGTAAGGCAGCATACATACGACTATCATATAGACAATCGCGAAAAGCGTCAGATACAGTTCTCGCTTGAATCCGTCGAGAATCAGACCGATAAGTGCGAGCAGCAACGTCATTGTGACAAGCACTTCGGATGCAATGCCGCAGCGTTGAGCGATTATGCCGAAGGTGTCCTCACCGGTTTCGGTCATCATTGCCCATAGCTTGCTTATCCAACTCATGAGTCCGTCGTCAATTATGACTTCAATCCAGTCGCGCGTATAACCGTAATATTTAACAATGTTTTCTGCGAAAATCTCTAATGTAAACCCGACTAAATCGCTGTTGTTTGAAGTTGCGGGTGCAAGAATCGCTTCGGAAACAAGCTTCAGGACAAGGAAGACAACAAACGGAAGAAGAATAACTAACAGCTCATTCTTGAGCTTAATGTTTTCCGACCTTTCACGCCGTCCACGCACAAGGTAAGCAATACACGCCACGGCACAGGCGAAAAGTATGCTGATTCCGTTCAAACGGACTTCGTAAGTATACCACAAGGCCGCGCCCAAAACAAAGCCGAGAGTAAGCCGACGACCCTGTCGCTTTTCGTCGAGAAAGACCTCCAGCACGAACAGCGACAGCATGGCGAAAAAGAGAAACACCATGTCGCTATACAGCGTGTTTATGAAATCACGAAACTCATAACATGCGCAAAACAAAAAGCAGAGGAAAAACGACAGTGTTTTTTCAAAACGGCGGCGGAGAAACAAATACATCACCCCGGCGAGCAGCGCCAGCGCTATAGCCGACGGAATCTTATAGTATATGATGGACGAAAAAGCAACCCGGTCAAAGCCGACCAGCTTATATACCAGAGCCATAAGCAACGGGTAACCCCAAACGTACACCAATGACCCGCCGAGCGCCTCATCGGGCAGCTCGCTTGGATGCATAATCACGTTGAGCGCAGCCTGTTCGTCCAATCGTCCTTCTATAATTGCAATACCCTCGGTGATATATGCCGCCCAGTCGTCACCCCAAAAACAGGTGTTGTCCAGCGACAAGAGTGATATCGTCAAAATCGAAATCACTAACACGGCAAAGAGCAAATAATCTGTTTTCTTATATCTCATAAGCAAGCATTCCTTTGTAACAATATACGGTCAGTTTTTCACTTTTTCATACAACACAAATTCTTCGTTCGCAAACACGGCTTCAAAGCCGTCGCCGCCGACAAATTGCCTGTCGGGGAAGTGGGTGGAGTACAGGCAATAATCCACGTCGTCGAGGCTGTGGCCGTTGACGTAGGGATAAACCGACATGCGCCCGGTGTTCAGATAAAGCGCGCGCGGTTTGACAAAGCCGATCATCGCGTCCGGCGGCGTGTTATCCATGATGTAATGATAGCTTTCCAGCGCGTAGGGGTCGTAGGCTTGGCCGAGTGACGCGTTACTGTCGCCGAAGGCGCGCTTATAAGCGCTGTTGCGCATTGCCGAGGCAAAGCACAGCACACACAGCGCGATTGCAAGCCCCGTGCCGACCTTGCGCGCAATGCTGCCGCCTTTCGGCGTCAACAGGCGCGCACCGAGGCGTGCCAAATGCACCATGGCGTGACTCAAATAGAGCGGGACAAGCATCAAAACCGGGTAAATATATCTCACGCCCTGATTGTACGGCAGCATGCACACCACAAAAAGATAAACAAGCACAAAAACCGTCAAATGCACTTCGTGCTTGAACCCGTCGAGCACCAGCCCCATAAGGGCGAGCAAAAACGTCAGCGAAACCAAAACCTGACTGAGCGCAAAGCAAAAGCACTGAACCGCGCCGCTTGCGCCGCCAAACACGGCGCAAAGGAGCTTGCTGAGCCAATTGACAAACGGGTCATCGAAAATGAGAACCAGCCACTCGCCCGCAACGCGGTAATACGTGGCGAGGTTGAAGAAAAAGTTTGCCGCCGTGACCCCTGCCAAATCGCTTGTATTGCCGGTGGCCGGGGTGAGAATCGCCTCGGAAATGAGCTTCAACACGAGAAACAGCACGAACGGGAGCAAAATCACGGCAAGCTCGGTTTTCAGCTGAAAGTGCCCGTCCTTTTCGAGGCGAGACCGCACAAGAAAAACAACACACGCCACGCCACACGCGAAAAGTATGCTTATTCCGTTCAGCCGCGTTTCGTACATCAGCCACAGCACCAGCCCAAGCGCGATGCCCGCGCCGATTTTGCGGCGCGTATCCGTCTGCGCGAGGAATATTTCAACCAAGAGCAGCGAGAGAAACGCGAGAAAAAGAAAGACAATGTCACTGCACGGCGTGTTGATTGTCACGCGGAATTCATAACACGCGCAGAAAAGAAAGCTCAGCAAGAAAGAGAGCGTTTTCCCGACCCTGCGGCGGAGAAACAAATACATCACCCCGGCGAGCAGCGCCAGCGCTATAGCCGACGGAATCTTATAGTATATGATGGACGAAAAAGCAACCCGGTCAAAGCCGACCAGCTTATATACCAGAGCCATAAGCAACGGGTAACCCCAAACGTACACCAATGACCCGCCGAGCGCCTCATCGGGCAGCTCGCTTGGATGCATAATCACGTTGAGCGCGGCCTGTTCGTCCAATCGTCCCTCGGCGATGGCGATGCCCTCGCTTATGTACGCCGCCCAATCGTCGCCCCAATAGCAGGTGTTGTCCAGCGCCATGAGCGACAGCGCCAAAATCGCGCCCACCAGCACGGCAAAGAGCAAAAAATCGACTTTCTTATATCGCATAGATGAATTATTCCTTTTAACTTAGTATATCTATTATATAACAAATCATAGAAAAGTAAATGAGAAAATTCGCCGATTATTCGCAATAAACGCCGCGCGGGGTGAAAATATGGCGTTGGGTCTTGCCCGAAAAGCGAAAATAGTATATAATTATATGATAAAGTGCCGAGAGGAGCGATCAATTCGGCAAGACTTCAAGAAAGGGGAGAGCACATGGCCGCAAAGATTATCGAGGCGAAAGCCGTGACCCTCCCGAATATACGCGGGGGCGGCAATGCGCTCACTGGGCTTTCTTTTGAAGTCGCCGAGGGTGAATACCTAGCCGTGCTCGGCAAAAGCAACAGCGGCAAGAGCGCGCTTGCGCATGCGCTCAATGCCACGCTTCCCCTCGCCGGGGGTGAACTGCGCGTGGCGGGGTACGACGTGCGCGACGAGATGCGCCGCGGCCAAATCCGGCGCAGCTGCGGCGTGGTGTATGCCGATATTGAAAGCTGCTTTGTCTCCTCGCACGTTTATGAAGAGCTGGCATTCGCGCCGCGCTCTTTCGGCGTCGAGGCGGACAAAATCGCCGCGCGCGTCAGCGCCGCGCTTGACGCGGTGGGCATGAGCGCCTATGAGCGTCGCTCGCCTCAGCTTCTGCCCGCAGGGCAGCGCGCGCGCATCGCGCTTGCCGCCATACTCACGGCAGAGCCGGAGATTATCGTGCTTGACTCTGTGACGGAGAGCCTGCCCACGGATGAGCGGCGGGACTTTTTGAAAACCGTGTCGCGCCTGCACGAGAGCGGGCGGACGATAGTGTTGCTCACGAACAACGCCGAGGACGCCTTGACGGCGGAACGCGCGCTGCTTCTTGCCGACGGGAGCAAGCTCGCCGAGGGCGCGCCGCGCGAGCTGTTTGCGGATGATGAGCTGATGGACAAGGCGGGGCTTGCCGCGCCGTTTGCCGTGCGCGCGGCTCAGGAGCTTGCGCGAAGCGGCGCATGGCGGGGCGAAATCCCGCTCACTATTGAGGAATTGGTGGCGGCGGTATGCCTATAAAGCTTGAAAATGTTACATACAGCTATCCCCGCTGTTCACTCCCCGCCGTCGGCGGCGTGACGCTTGAAATTCAAGACGGGGAATACCTCGGCATAACCGGCGCGCACGGCAGCGGCAAAACCACGCTGCTCAACCTCATTGCGGGGCTTATAAAGCCCGATGAGGGCGCGGTGTGCCTCGACGGCGCGGACATAAACGCGCGCCGATTTGACCGCCGTGCCCTGCGCGGTGCTGTCGGCTATCTCATGGAGCGCCCCGAACGCCAGCTTTTTGAGACCACGGTTTCGCGCGACGTGGGCTTTGCCCTGCGCGGCGCGGGGCTGACGCGCGACGATGAAACTGCGCGCATACGCGCCTCGCTTGCCCTTGTGGAGCTTGATTTTGACGCCCTTGCCGACAAAGCCCCTCTCGCCTTGCCGCGCGGGGTTCAGCGCCGTGTGGCCTTGGCCGGTGTGCTCGCGGCAAAGCCGCGTGTGCTGCTGCTCGATGAGCCGTTTCGGGGGCTTGACGCCCCCGACCGCCGTGCGCTTTTGACACTTTTGGACTCCCTCAACGCACAGGGGACGACCGTCGTCGTCGCCACGCACGACACCGACGCGCTCTGCGATCACGCCCGGCGCGTGGCCGTTATGCGCTTCGGCGCGTTTATCCGCGACGGGCGCGCAAAGGATATCTTTTCCGATTATTATGACCTCGTGCGCAACGGCGTCACCGTGCCGACCGTGCGCGAGGCGGTGCAGCGCCTTCGTGAGCGCGGCGTGGACATGCCGGGCAACATCATCGACTTTGACCAGCTCACCGACCGCTTGAAAATACTCATGTGGAGGAAAGAAAAATGATGAGCCTCCCCACCGGGATGTATCGCCCCGGTTATTCCGCGATACACGGTCTTGACGGCGCAGTGAAGCTGATTTGCTTCATTCTCCTCGCCGTCGGGACAGCGTCGGCAAAAAGCGCCCCTGGCGCAGTGGCGGCCGTCATCGTGACGGCGTCGATAATCTATCTCGCCCAGCTTCCCGCCGCCACGGCGCTTGAACCGCTTGCGCGGCTTTGGGGCTTGCTTGCTCTTATTATAATCGTGAACGCCTGCTTTGCCGCGCCGGAGAATGCCGTTGTTCAATACCGGATATTCGCGCCCTCACTCGGCACGCTTATAAGCGGCGCGGGGCTTGCACTGCGCGCGGCGCTCATCGTCGTGCTGGGCAACGTCCTCGTTGCCACAACCTCGCCCATGACCCTTGCCGACGCACTGCGCCGTCTTATTTCGCCCCTTGGTCGCCTCGGCGTGCCGACGGGGGAGATCGGCCTGACCTTCGCCTGCGCCATCGGGCTTATCCCGACGCTTTATGCCGAGGCGGACGGCGTTCGCCGCGCGCAGACGGCGCGTGGCGCGCGCTTTGAAAGCCGAAGCTATTTTGAAAAGCCGCGCACAGTGCTCCCGCTTGCCGTGCCGGTGCTCGTCGCGGCCTTTCGCCGCGCCGAGACCCTTGCCGACACGATGGAGGCGCGCGGCGCCGACTGTGGCATGATGGGGGAGAGAAGCGAGCGCGCGAGCCTCACCGGGGCGGATGGCGCGGCGCTCATCGTCAGCGCGGCGGTGTTCGCGCTGGAGCTTATAATACTCTGATAGGTTGATTTGATGCCATGTCCAAGGTTAAAAAAGCGATGATAACGGCCGTGTGCACGGCGCTTTGCGTGGTGCTGGCGATGGCGTTTCGCGCCTTGCCGGGCGGCGGCGCGATTTACGGGCCGCTGATATTGCCCGTGCTTCTCTGCGCGCTCGTTTGCGGCGCGGGGCGGGGGAGCATGTGTGCCGTGCTGGGCGTGACGCTTTCCGCCATTATCAACGGCTCGCCCACGGCGGCGCTTTTTGTGCCGGTTATGTGCGAGTGCGTGTGCTGCGGCGCGTCGGCGGGGCTTGTGGCGTCGCGCGCGCCCTTTGGTGAGCGCGCTACCTATGCCGCCGTGCCGACGGGGCTTATTTTCGGCCGCGTCGTGGGCGGCATTGTCGAGGCCGCGTTTTTCGCCGCCGACATGCCCGCTTTTGCCGTTTGGGCGGCGGGCTATCTCGCGGCGAGTTTGCCGGGGCTTATCGTGATGCTTGTGCTTGTGCCGGCGCTTGTGCGCGCGCTAGACGCAGCGTCGGTCATTCCGACGGCCAATCCCGCAAAGGAGCAGACAAATGGAGATTAAAAAAAGAAGAGTCGAACATATTGACACCATGCGCGGCGTGTGCCTCTTGCTGGTCAACTACTTTCATTCCGGCATCAGCCTCGCGTTTTATCAGTATGTCTCCGGAATATGCGTCCACCCGTTTTTGTTCCTGGCCGGGTATTTCTACAACGATAAGCACTCCCTGCGCGATAACTGCCGCAAAAAGGTTCGCACAATGCTTTTCCCGTATTACGTTTTCGGCCTCGGCTATTACCTGCTGTGGCTCGTTGCCTTCGCCGGCGTCGACAGGGACATTATCGAGCCTCTCCGCTCGGTGCTTTATATGCCTACGGGTGCATTCCCCATTGAGCCGTCGATATACTTTCTCCCCATGATGTTCGGCGCAAGCATGATTTTCGCCGTCGTCATCAAGTGCGTCAAGCCCGAATGGGCGCGCTGTGCCATTCTCTTGGCCTTGACCTATCTCGGCAACCGGTGGACAAGCATGTTTGATTTCCGCCTCCCTATGTCGCTTGACTGCGCGCTCGCTGTGCTAATTTACTTCTACCTCGGTTATCACGGCCGCGCGATTTTGCGTCTGACGGACAGAATCATCGCCTCGCTCAATTCGCGCTTCCTCGCCTTTGCGCTGTACCTGGCCGTCACGGTCATCAACTATGTCTGCATCGTCGGCAACTTCATCCCGAATTTGAGAAACGGAGTTTGGAGCAATATAACCTTCACCCATCTCAACACCTGCGTCACCATGCTTTTGTGGGTTTATTTCTTCCGCTGGTTTGAAAAGCCGCGCGCGTTTGAGCCTGTTCGGCGTGCCCTGAAATATATCGGCGAAAACTCCATGACCTTCATGTGCTTCAGCCACGTCGGGCTGTACGCGGGGCTGTTCGTGGTCAACCGCCTGCCCGTCACGGGCGCGCTGCACGGTGTGCTCTATTATATCCTCGGCACACTCGCCGTCGTGCCGATAGTGTTCGTGTTCAACAAAACCAAGCTCCGTTATGTTTTCGGAAAATAGGGGAGGGGACAACATGATAAAAGACATCTATCTCAAGGCAGCCGAGCTGCACGGGCATTGCTGTCCGGGGCTTGCCATCGGCGTGCGCGCCGCGGCGGAGGCTGTTGAGCTTTTGGGCGTGACGCGCCGCGGTCATCATCTTTATTGCATTGCCGAAAGCGCAATGTGTTATCTCGACGGTATCCAGTGGGTCTTCGGCAGCACCGCCGGCAACCGCAACCTCGTCGTGCGCGAGCGCGGCAAAACCGCCTTCAATTTATATGACCGCGCCTCCGGCAAGAGTGTGCGCCTGCTCGCAAAGCCGCAGCCCGCCGGACTCAGCCGCGAGGAAAAAACCGACTTCATCCTCACCGCGCCCTTTGACGAGGTTTTTGTCAAAACTCCCGTGCGCTTCATTGCCCCACCCGATGTCCATGTCCGCCATGAGGCCGTCAAGTGCCCCCTCTGCGGCGAGGAGTGCGCCGAGCCGTTTTTGCGCGTCAAAAACGGCGTGACAATCTGCCTCGACTGCGCCGAAAAAGAATAAACAACACCGAACCAATCTGCCCCTGCGCGAAAATTCGCGCAGGGGCATTTTTTGTGCGCTTGATACTAACGCCGTCGGGCTTGTCATACTATTATTCCAAAAGGAGTGATAAGCTTGATTGATCTCAAACGCATTATTCAAAAGAGCCGCCCGGTGCTGTCGGGGATCGGGCTGGTGATGGCGGTGGCGGCGATGTTTTATGTGGTCAGCAGCCCGGCCATTGTGGGCGTGTCCGCCGCCGCGCGCAGTCTCCCGGTCTATTCCGTCCAGCGGGACGACAAGGTTGTGGCGCTGTCGTTTGACGCGGCGTGGGGCAACGAGGACACCCAACAGCTCATTGATGTTTTGGAAAAATACGCCATCAAGACCACGTTTTTCGTTGTCGGCGATTGGGCGGAGAAATACCCGGACTCCGTCCGCGCCCTCGCAGAAGCCGGGCACGAGGTGATGAACCATTCCTCCCACCACGCGCACTTTTCCCAGCTCAGCAATGAGCAAATTGCCGCCGACCTTGCCGAGAGCAACGAGCGCATTGCCGCCATCACCGGCGTTTCGCCCACGCTTTTCCGCTGCCCCTACGGCGAATATGATGACCACGTCATTCAAGCCGTTTCAAACGCCGGCATGACGGCGGTGCAGTGGAATGTGGACAGCCTTGATTGGAAAGGCATTTCCGCCGACGAAATCACCTCCCGCGTCCTCAAAAACGTCACCCCCGGCAGCATTGTCCTTTTCCACAATGCCGCCGAGAACACCCCGGAGGCTCTGCCCGCCATCTTGGAGTCTCTCCTTGCCGACGGCTATTCCGTCATTCCCGTCTCGCAAATCCTCCTCACAGGCGACACTGTCATCGACCACACGGGCCGCCAGTGCCCCGCGTCGAAAAATCTCCTTTGATTGCCACTGCGCAAACATAAAGTCCTTTACCCCGGCACGGAAGAATATTCCGTGCCGCTTGTCTATATCGCACGAGTTTCCCACCAAGTTGACATAATTCTTTCACGGCTTTAGGTGAATTTGACGAATAAATTGATGAAAAATGAACAGCATATAAATGACCGTGCTCAGAATGCATTGAAAACACTGAATTTTTTGAAAAACCCAACGTTCGTCAAACTGCACAATGCACCTGTTGAACGCATATGAATGCTTAGGGGAATTATACAATTTTCCGCGCCCTAATTCTCCGATGTCCGCGTTAAAGTTTTGATATCATAATATCACAAAATGGTGGTCACTCTCCGAGCGCGCAGGAGAACCCCCCCCCGGCGGTGGGCGCTAAAGCGCCACCCCGCAGCCGAGGCCGTCGCGGCAAAGACCGCGCGTCCCATCATGAAATTCTTTTATACTTTATTGGAGGAACCATGAAAGGTATTTGCGTTCGCAGTGAAATCAATCCCCTCAAAAAAGTTTTGCTTCACCGTCCCGGCAAGGAGCTGCTCAATCTGACTCCCGACCGTCTGCCGGAGCTTCTTTTTGATGACATCCCCTTCCTGAGCGTTGCCCGGCAGGAGCATGATGCATTCGCCAACATCCTGCGCGATAACGGCACCGAGGTCGTCTATCTCGAAGACCTCATGACCGATGTTCTCAGCCTCCACCCCGAACTGGTTGAGCCGTTCCTTTACCAGTGGATGAGCGAGGGCAACATCAAGACCCGCCGTTGGCAGGACAGGATTTACGATTACATGACCGAGACCTTCAAGGGCAAGGCTCTTGTCGAAAAGACCATGGAGGGTCTGACCCTCAAGGAAATGGGCGGCCCGTCCGCATATTCTTTGCAGGATCTCGTCGCCCCCGTTGATGACCTCGTCATCGACCCCATGCCCAACCTCTACTTCACCCGTGACCCGTTTGCATCCGTCGGCACCGGCGTGTTCCTGCACAAGATGCGCTTCCCGACCCGCTGCCGCGAGACCATTTACGCCGATTACATCTTCAAATATCACCCCGACTTCGAGGGGCTCATCACCCGCTACTA
>CAZXVA010000044.1:3057-15906 GCA_964644305.1 uncultured Oscillospiraceae bacterium | reverse complement strand
CGGGTGGGCTTGCCGCAGCCGACGGGAGAAAACAGCATGTCGCCCATGCCGACGAGCTTTTCTGCGCCGGTTTGGTCGAGAATGATGCGGCTTTCAAGCGAGGACGAGACGGCAAAAGCGATGCGCGAGGGGATGTTCGCTTTCATAAGGCCGGTGATAACATCGGCCGAGGGACGCTGGGTGGCGATGACAAGGTGCATGCCCGCCGCGCGCCCCATCTGCGCGACGCGGCAAATGCTCTCCTCAACCTCTTTCGAGGCCACGAGCATGAGGTCGGCAAGCTCATCAATGACGATGACAACGCGCGGCATGGTCTGCTCGCCGATGGCCTCGCAATGCTTATTGTAATTATCCAAATCGCGCACGCCGATTTCGGAGAACAAGCGATAGCGCTTGAGCATTTCCACAACCGACCACTGGAGCGCACCGGCGGCCTTCTTCGGGTCGGTGACGACGGGGACATAGAGATGCGGAATGCCGTTATAAACGCCGAGCTCGACCATTTTGGGGTCAATCATGATGAGGCGAACCTCGTCCGGCGTGGATTTATAAAGAAGGCTCAAAATGAGCGAGTTCATGCAGACGGATTTGCCCGAGCCGGTTGTGCCCGCGATGAGCATGTGCGGCAGCTTGGCGATGTTGCCGACGACGCACTCGCCGCCGATGTCCTTGCCGAGGGCGAAGCTGAGCTTGGACTTGGCGTTGACAAAGCGCGGGGACTCGATGATATCGCGGAGATAAACGGTGCTGACAATCTTGTTGGGCACTTCGATGCCGACGGTGGAAATTTTGTCGGGAATGGGCGCAATGCGCACATTCATCACGCCGAGGGCAAGAGCGAGATCGCCCGCAAGATTCGTCACGCGAGCGAGCTTGACGCCCTGCTCAAGCTCGATGTCAAAGCGCGTGACCGTCGGCCCGCGCGTGACGCCGACAATGTCGGCATTGATACCGAAGCTGTGAATGGCGCCCTCAAGGCGCTCTTTGTTGACCATTATCTCCTCGCGCGCATCGATGTTCGCGGCGGCACCCGTGCGCAGAAGGTCAATGGGCGGGAATTCGTACCCCGTGCCGTCCCCGGCGCGGGCGACGGCAAGCTCGACGGCCTTGGCCTCTTTTTCGACCTCGGCGCGGCTGATTTTTTTCTTGGGCGGGTCGGAGATTTCGGCGGACATGGTGGAGGATTTCATAATCTCCTCAACCGTGTCGCGCAAATCGTCAACGTCCACTCCGGCGGCGCGGGCGGCGGCCTCGCCGTCAATGACCTCGCTTTCACGGATTATGGGCGCGGCGCGGTGGCGACGCAGCGACGCCGCAGGGTCGGCGGGCAGCTCGCCCTCGGCCTTTTTCGCCTTGGGCGCGGGCTTGGCCGCGCTGTCCTCGCGCAGCTTGTCCGCCGTTTTGGCAAGGCGGGGCTTTTCATCCGGCGCGGGCGACTTCGCCGCGCGCTTGTCCAAAAGCGGGAACGGCTCGTCCTCATCGTCGAGGGGGATGTCCGTCATGACGCGGCTGCGCTCAATGCGCTCGATTTTCGCGCCGCCCTTGGGCGCTTTGGCCGCCTTGGCGGGCTTTGCGTCCGCCCGGCCAAGCTCCAAGGGGAGAATCTCATCCTCATCGGGCGAGGCGGGCTTTTTTTGATACATTGAAGGGTCATACTTCACGGCGGCGCGCTCACCGGCCTTGTCAAAGGCCTTGGTGAAGCTGCCGTTGAAGCACTTGACGACGAAGAATATGAGCAGCACGGACAAAACCGGCATCGCCCCGTACAGGCTGAACGCGTTGGAAAGGCCGACGGCGATTAGCCCGCCGATGACCCCGCCGCCGTGCATGCTCTGCCCGTCGGCAAAAAGCCGGGCGGTGAGGTCGGGCAGCTCCGGCATGACGACAAACGGCTCATAGAAGAACAGATGACCCAACGCGGCCACGATGATGGGGATCATCAGCGCGGAGGTGACGCGCAGTGCCACGGGGTAGCCCTTGTGAAAGCCGAGAATGACCGCCGCCATCAAAAAAGCGGGAATTGTCACCCAAAAGCCCCAGCCGACAAGCCCCTTGACGAGGTTGGCAAAGAACACGATGAACTTGCCGTCGGTGTTGAAGTGGCTGATGACAAGAAAGACCGCGAGAAAAAGGCACACGACCGCACTGACCTCGCGCCGGATGGGCGGGGCGGGCGGTTCGGGCGGCGTGACGGGCGCGGCGGACTTTTTCGGCTTGGAGGCCGAATTCTTCGTTGTGGTGGTGCTCTTTTTTGCGCCGGTGGTGGAAGAGCTTGATTTTTTGCTTTGTGCCATTGAAATGTCCTTTCTTCGGTGAAAAAACGTGAATGGTGAGAATCGGGATATCAGAATATCAACGTGAGAATGATGCTCAAAACGCCCATGACCCAGCAATAATACGCGAAGCCGCCGAAGCGCCCCTTTGCGGCGATGCGCTTCAAAAGGGTGATTGCGCCGATGCCGGACACCATGGCCGCCACCATGCCCAAAAGATAGGCCGGGACGTTGGCAAGGTCAACCCCCTGCCCCACGGCGTCGATGAGCGAGAGTATGTTCGCGCCGAGGACGGCGGGAATGGACAGCAGGAACGAAAATTTGACGGCAAATTCGCGGTTGAGCCCGGTGGCGATGCCGGCGGTGATGGTAGTGCCGGAGCGGGACAGGCCGGGAATCGTGGCCACACACTGACAAAGACCGATGATGAGCGCATCGGAAATGGTCATGCTGGTGGCGGACTTCGTGCCGGGCTTCATTTTGTCCGCCACGAAGAGCATGCAGCCCGTCAGCACCAGCGCCACGCCGATGAAGACGTTTTGATAATAAAGCGTTTCGACCATGTCGTGAATCGGGAGAATGAGCACCAAGGGGAGCGTGGCAAACACAATCATGAGAAAAAGCCGCGCGGCGGGATAACGGCGGCGGCGCTCGCCGGCCAGCGGGCCGACGTTCACAAAGCCGAGGACTTCATAAAACATCTGGGTGATGTCCTGCCAATAGCAGACGCAGATCGCTGCGAGTGTGCCGAGGTGCAGGAGAACGTCAAAAAACATGTGGCCGTCGGTGGTGGTCGTCATATCAAAGAGATTGTTGATGATGGCAAGATGGCCGGAGCTTGACACCGGCAAAAACTCGGTTATTCCCTGCACAAGACCCAGTATAATCGCGTTCAATACTGACATTGGCATACACCCCCACGGTAAACATAACGTGTATTATAACACAAATTTATGCAGTGCACAAGAGCAAGAGAACGCATAAGAGAGGAAAATCGAAGAAAGCAAAAAGCCCGTCGGTGTGACGGGCTTGGGGTATGTGTGATTTCAGCGCTTGGTTTGGCTGTCGTTATAGATTCTTATCAGATTCATCTCGAAATCCTGACGGTTTTTCTGTACCCCGTTTTGAAGCTCAAGCCCGGCAAAGAGCGAGAGTAGCGCGGCCATGAACGTGAAGCCGCAGACGATGAGCGTGGGGAAATTCGGCACGAGGCCGGTTTTGAAGTAGGTTGAGAGCACCGGAATGAAGAACACTGCCGCAATGAGCGTGAGCACGAGGGCAATGAGGGAGAAAAACGAGAAGGGCTTATAGTTCCTGAAAAGGCGGATAATCGTGAATATGACCTTGATGCCGTCGGAATATGTATTGAGCTTGGACTCGCTGCCCTCCGGGCGGTCGCGATAGTCGATGACGACATTCTCGACATACATGTTCTTATCCAGCGCGTGAATGCTCATTTCGGTTTCGATTTCAAACCCCTTGGAGAGCACCGGGAAGGACTTGACGAAAAGATAGCTGAAGGCGCGATAGCCGGTCATGATGTCCTTGATGTCGGACTTGAAGAGACTGTTTATGCCCCAGCGGACGAGGGAGTTGCCGAAATTGTGAAAGGGGCGCTTGTTCTCTTCAAAATAAGTCGACGACAGGCGGTCACCCACGACCATGTCGGCATGGCGCTCAAGCACGGCGCTGACCATTTCGCGCCCGTACTCGGCGGGGTAAGTGTCGTCCCCGTCGACCATTATGTACGCCTCGGCGTCAATTTCGCGGAACATGCGGCGGATGACATTGCCCTTGCCCTGCCGATACTCATGGCGCACGACTGCGCCCGCCGCCGCGGCAAGCTCTGGCGTGCCGTCGGTGGAATTGTTGTCATAAACATAAACCACCGCCTCCGGCAGCTCGCGACGCCAGTCGGAAACCACCTTTTGCACCGTGGCGCTTTCATTATAACAGGGTATCAAAACCGCGATTTTGTCCATATTATCTCCTCGTTCGCCCGCGCGCTTGCGCGGGCGGTGTGCTTTTGCACCATTATATACCGCGCGCGGACATATTTCAATCTTATTTTCCGGCGATTTCGCGGTGGAGATAATCAAGCGCGTCGGAGAGTGTGCCGATGGCGTCGATGAGGCCGAGGCGGACGGCCTCCGCGCCGTAAATGACGCTGCCGACGTCGTTGGCAAGCTCGTCGGTGTTGGTCATGAGGCGGAGATAATCCTCGCGCGCAATGTTTGAGTGCGAGGTGACAAAGCCGACAATGCGCTCTTGAATGCGGGCAAAATAATTATATGTCTGCGGCACGCCGATGACCACGCCGTTGAGGCGCACGGGGTGCACCGTCATGGCGGCCGAGGGCGCGATGAGACTGCGCCGCGCCGCCACGGCAAGCGGCACGCCGATGGAATGCCCGCCGCCGAGAACAAGGGAGACCGTGGGCTTGGTCATGCCGGCGATAAGCTCGGCGATGGCAAGCCCCGCCTCAACGTCGCCGCCCATGGTGTTGAGCAGGATAAGCAGCCCCTTAATCTCCGGAGATTCCTCAACGGCGGCAATGAGCGGGAGAATGTGCTCATACTTGGTGGCCTTGGTGTCATCGGGCAGAAGCTGATGCCCCTCGATTTGCCCCACGACGGTCAGGCACTGCACCTGCCCGGCCGAGGACGCGGCAAAATCCTTGATATCATCCGTAAAAAATCACCTCACGGAGCTATTATGTCCGCGAGGTGAAAAAATATTATTTGTCCGAATATGCCGCGAGGCAGGCTTTATAGGTCATGTAGCAGTCGAATTTTGCCACGACCTCAAAGGGCGCGTGCATGCTCAGCACGGGGACACCGGCGTCAATGGTGTCGATGTTGCGGTTGGCCATGAACTTGGCGATCGTGCCGCCGCCGCCCTGGTCGACCTTGCCGAGCTCTGCAAGCTGCCAAACGACGTTATTGTCGGCAAAGAGCTTGCGCAGATAGGCCACGACCTCGGCGGAGGCGTCGCTCGTGCCGGATTTGCCGCGCGCGCCGGTGAACTTGCAGATGCCGACGCCGTAATTGACCTTGGAGTCGCTGCGCTTTTCGGAGACGTCGGGGTAAAGCGGGTCAAAGGCGTTGGTGACATCGGCGGAGATGCAGAAGCTGTTTTCATAGCAGCGGCGCAGTGCCACGCCCTGCGCGTCGCACAGGTCTTCCATGAAGCAGTCAAACGCGGCGCTCTGCATGCCGGTGACGCCGTCGGAGCCGGTTTCCTCTTTGTCGGCGAGGATGCACACGCAGGTGCGCTCAGGCTCGGCCACGTCGAAAATGGCTTTCAGCTCGGCATAGGCACAGACCCTGTCATCGTGTCCGTAGCCGCCGATGAGGGAGCGGTCAAGGCCGATTTCGCACACGTCAAACGCCGGGACGGCGGCAAGCTCGGCGGAGAGGAAGTCCTCCTCGGTGATGCCGTACATGTCATTGAGCATGCTGATTACGGCGAGCTTGACGCGATCCTTGCCCTCGTCGGCGTAGGGGGTAGAGCCGAGGAGAATGTTCAAGCCCTCGCCCGTGAAGCCCTCGGACATGGTCTTTTTCATCTGATCCGCCGCGAGATGGGGCAGGAGGTCTGTGATGACGAACTTCGGCTCGTTCTTTTCGCGGCCGAGGGTGACATTGATGACCTCGCCGCTCTTGA
Source organism: uncultured Oscillospiraceae bacterium (assembly GCA_964644305.1). GTDB lineage: Bacteria > Bacillota > Clostridia > Oscillospirales > Oscillospiraceae > Limivicinus. Next base: position 9,967 of record CAZXVA010000044.1, on the reverse strand, counting down.
GCGCGACCGCGCCGTGCAGCTCCAACGGAATGGTGACCCACTGATATTTCTTGATGCCGCCGTAATAGTGCGTTTTGAAATAGCACATCTCGTCAGACTCGTAAAGCGTGACCTGCTTGAGGTCAAGGCGCGGGGAGTCGACATGTGCCCCGGCGATGACGGCGCCGGCGGAAAGCGGCTTCTTGCCGATGACGGCGAGCATGAGCGCCTTGCCGCGGTTATTCTTATAAACCTTCATGCCGGGCTTCAAGTCCATGCCGGGCACATACTCGACAAAGCCGCGCGCCTCGGCAAGCTCGATGGCGTTGGCCACGGCCTCGCGCTCCATGCGCGAGCGGTCGAGATAGTCCATATACTCGGCGCAATACTCCTCGAGCTTGACGCGCTCTTCGGTGTCGATGAGGTCATAGCCGTTTTTCTGCTCGTAGAACAGTTTTTCTCTCAAATCACTCATTTTTCATTTCCTCCGTGAAAAGTTTGATACATTCGGCGGCAAATTCCGCCTTTGTGCCGTCATTATGCAGCACGAAATCGCAGTTATCATAATAATACTCGTCCGGGCGCTGCGCGTCAAGCCGCAGGGCGGCATATTCGCGCGAAATGCCGTCACGCGCGCAAATCCGGTCAATGCGCCGCTCGCGCTCGGCCACGATGCCGACGGTGAAATCGCACATCGCGCCCGCGCCGCTTGAAATAAGCTCGACGGCATCAATGGCGGCGAGAGTGCCGCCGTTCATGGCATGCGCGCGCAAAAGCCGCCGCGTTTCGGCGAGGATGAACTCATGCGTCAGAGCGTTGAGGCGCGAAAGCGCCTCGGTGTCGGCAAAGACGATGCGGCCGAGCGCCTTGGTGTCCACCGCGCCGTCAATCACGGCGGCGGGGAACGCCGCGCCGATGGCGGCGATGAGGCCGCTGTCCGTGCGCAAAAGGCGGTGGTATATCGCGTCACAGTCGAGCGTGAGTGCGCCCATGTCGGCGAGGGTGTCAAGCGCGGTGGTTTTGCCCGTGCCCGTGCCGCCGGTGAGGCCGACGACGGTCATGCCGGAAATGAGTGCGTCGGCAATTTCGTCCTCGCTCAGTGCGCCTTGGCGGAGAATCTTATACGGCGCGGTGCTCATGTCGATGAGCGTGGATTCGCGCCCGATGCCGCACTCGCCGCCGTCGATGACGGCGGAAATCTTGCCGTCGAAATATTCAAGCACCGTGTCGGCGTTCTTGGGGCTGTCCGCGCCCGAGGGATTTGCCGACGGCGCGGCAAGCGGCACGCCCGCAAGGCGAATCGCCTCCAGCGTCAGCGCGTGGTCGGGGCAGCGCAGGCCGACAGTCGCGCCACCGGCGCGGACAATGTCGGGAATGACGCCGCGCGCAGTGAGCACGATGGTCAGCGGCCCCGGCCAAAGCTTATCGGCCAGGAGGGCGGCCTGCGGCGGGACGGGGTCACAGTATTTTTCCATCGCTCCCCTGCCGCTTATCATGATGGACAAGGGCTTCACCGCCGGGCGGCCTTTGACCTCGTAAATTTCCCTCACGGCGCGCTCGTCGAGCGCGTTTGCGGCGAGGCCGTAAACCGTCTCCGTCGGCACGGCGACAAGCTGCCCGGCGCGGATAAGCTCTGCCGCGCGGGCGAGGTCAGTTGTGATGCGTTCGGTTTTCATGCTCCCGCCTCCGTCTGCTCGGCAAGCTTTTGGGCTTGGTCTGCGGTGATAAGCGCGTCAATGATGGGGTCAAGGTCGCCGTTTATGACAGCGGCGATGTTGAAATTTTTGTTGTCCCCCGTGAGTCGGTGATCCGTGACGCGGTTTTGGGGGAAGTTATAGGTGCGGACGCGGTCGCTTCTGTCGCCCGTGCCGATTTGGCTTTTGCGCTCGGCGGCGACGGCGGCGTTTTGCCGCGCCAGCTCGGCCTCGTAGAGCTTCGAGCGCATAATCTGCATGGCGCGGTCTTTGTTTTTGTACTGGCTGCGCTCGTCCTGACATTCCACGACCGTGCCCGTGGGCAGGTGGGTGATGCGGATGGCGCTTTCGGTTTTGTTGACGTGCTGTCCGCCCGCGCCGGAGGAGCGGTAAGTGTCGATTTTTAAGTCGTTCAGGTCGAGCTTGAAGTCGACCTCGCCGACTTCGGGCAGCACGGCGACAGTGGCGGCGGAGGTGTGAATGCGTCCGCCGGACTCCGTGACCGGAACGCGCTGCACGCGGTGTCCCCCGGCCTCGAATTTGAGGCGGGAGAACGCGCCCTCGCCCTCAATGACGAAGCTTATCTCCTTGATGCCGCCAAGCTCGGTGTCGTTGACGTTGGCCACGTCGATTTTCCAGCCGCGTCGCTCGGCGTACATGGAGTACATGCGGAACAGATCCGCCGCAAACAGCATACCCTCTTCCCCGCCGACGCCGCCGCGAATCTCCATGATTACGTTTTTCGCGTCGTTCGGGTCTTTTGGCAGCAGGAGGAGCTTGATTTCGTGCTCCAAGCGCTCGCGCTCGGCCTTGGCGGCGGCAAACTCCTCCTGCGCAAGCTCGCGCAGCTCCGCATCCTGCATGAGCTGCTGGGCGGACGACATATCCGCCTCGGCGCGGCGATAGGCCGTGTACGCCGCCGCGAGCGGGGCAAGCTCGCGCGATTCGCGCTCAAGCCGCGCGTAGAGCGCGACGTCGGAATAGGTCTCCGGCTGCTCCATGCGCACAAGAAGCTGCTCATATTGATTTTTCAAAGCGTCCAGCTTTTCAAACATGGCGTTCTCCGATTTGATTTATTCATGACATTTTAGCACAAACCCAAGCCCATGTAAACCAAACCCGCAGGTATTTTTTCCTGCGGGGCGAGTTGTGGCGTTATGTAAACTTGATGAAGTTAGTTTCTGACTTTGCTTTTTGGAAAAGGCTGCGTTTTTCAAGCTGTTTTACGCTTATGTCGCCGGGGGTGTAGCCGGTGGCGGAGATGGCGGCTTTTATGGTATCTACATCCGGCTCTTGGGCGGTTTGGATTGTGGTTTCGCCCTTTTTGCGCGAGCTTGTGACCTTTTTCGCGCTCACGGCGGAACGGACGGCGTCATTGATATGCGCCTCACACATCGAGCACATCATGCCGTCCACTTTCACGATGGTTTCATACATTATTATAATTCTCCTGATTCTGATTAAAGCATTAGGTTCTTACTGCCGAACATGAAAATATGGGGGCTGCGGAGAGGTGTAGAACCGCAGCCCCCTTTTCTTACATCGAGCCGATTTCGGGCGCTCGCCCGGTCAGCTCTTTGGGGCGGAATGGCACTGACCGTGCATGGCACAGTGCGCGCACCCCGCGCCGCAGGAGCTTTTCCCCTGCCGCTTCTGCCGGACAATGTAAACGGAGATGGAAACGACAATGGCGATCAGTACAATGCAAATAAGGATAGTGGAAAGGTTTTCGGCGATGAAGCTGAACATATTGGGATTCACTCCTTTTATGAAGAAATTAAGAAACAGTCAAAGTTATTATTCCGTGGGAGGGGCGAGGAGAGGATTATAGCTGCCTCTCCCACGGGGTGGGTTCATCAAAGCTTTTCGGTGAGCTTGTCGGCCTCCTTGTAGGGGCGGACGAGCATGAAGACGATACCGACCAAGGCCGCAAGGGCGAAGATGAGGCCGATGACGCTGACAGAGCCGGTGAACAGCCCGCCGAACTGGTTAATCATCAGAGCTACGAGGTAGGCAAAGCCGCACTGATAGCCGATGGCGAACCAAGTCCACTTCTTGTTGTTCATCTCGCGCTTGATTGCGCCGATTGCGGCAAAGCACGGGGCGCAAAGCAGGTTGAACGCGAGGAACGAATAACCGCTGACGGGGGTGAAGGTGGCGGCGAGAGTGCCGTAAACGTCGCCGGAGGCGCCGTAGAGCACGCCCATCGTGCCGACGATGTTCTCCTTGGCGATGAGGCCGGTGATGGAGGCGACGACGGCTTCCCAGTTACCCCAGCCGAGGGGCGCAAACAGCCAGGCGATTGCGCCGCCGATTGCGGCGAGGATGGAGTGGTCAATCTCGTCCTCGGCGAGCATGCGGAACGCACCGTCAACCCAGCCGAAATAAGTGGTGAACCAAACGAAAATGGTGGAAAGCAGGATAATCGTGCCGGCCTTCTTGATGAAGCTCCAGCCGCGCTCCCACATAGAGCGGAGGACGTTGCCGAGGGTGGGCATGTGGTATGCGGGCAGCTCCATGACGAACGGGGCGGGCTCGCCGGCGAACATCTTGGTCTTTTTGAGCATGATGCCGGAGATGATGACGGCGGCCATGCCCACAAAGTAGGCGGAGGTTGCGACCCATGCAGAGCCGCCGAAGATTGCGCCCGCGATCATGCCGATGAACGGAACCTTCGCGCCGCAGGGGATGAAGGTGGTGGTCATGATGGTCATGCGGCGGTCGCGCTCGTTTTCAATGGTGCGCGAGGCCATGACGCCGGGGATGCCGCAGCCCGTGCCGATGAGCATGGGGATGAAGGACTTGCCGGACAGGCCGAACTTGCGGAACACGCGGTCAAGCACGAACGCAATACGCGCCATGTAGCCGCACGCTTCGAGGAACGCGAGGAGCAAAAACAGCACCAGCATCTGCGGCACGAAGCCCAGAACCGCGCCGACACCGGCGACAATGCCGTCCAAAATCAAGCCGCTGAGCCACTCGGCACAGCCGACGCTTTCAAGCGCATTGCCCACGAGCGTGGGAATGCCGGGCACCCAAACGCCGTAGTCGGCCGGGTCGGGCACGTCGCCGAGCTCGTCGAGCATGGTGAGGGCGGCAGTATAATCGTCAACAGTCGCGCTCTCCTCGCTGACGGCGAGGGTTTCCTCGTCCTCGACGTCGTAGGTGAACACGCCGTCGGCGGGCTCGCCGTTTTCTTCGACAAAGGCTTCGTAACCGGCGACGATGGTGTCGGCCTCTGCCCAAGCGTCGGCGGCTTCACCGTACACGGCAGAGCCGATGCCGAACAGGTGCCAGCCGTCGCCGAAGAGGCCGTCATTCGCCCAGTCGGTGGCCGCCGCGCCCACGGTGACCATGGAGAGATAATAAACAAGATACATCACCAGGGCGAAAATCGGCAGACCGAGCCAACGGTTGGTGACGACTTTGTCGATTTTGTCGGAGGTGGTGAGGCCGCCCTTGTTTTTCTTTTTGTAGCAGCCCTTTATGATTTCGGCTATGTAAACATAGCGTTCGTTGGTGATTATGCTTTCCGCGTCGTCGTCGAGCTCTTTCTCGGCGGCGGCGATGTCGGACTCGATGTGGCTCATCACGTCCGCGTCGAGATTCAGCTTTTCGAGCACCTTGTCATCGCGCTCGAAAACCTTGATGGCGTACCATCGCTGCTGCTCTTCGGGCATGGCGTGGACGGCGGCCTCCTCAATGTGGGCAAGGGCGTGCTCCACAGGGCCGGAGAAGGTGTGCTGGGGGACGGTTTTGCCGTTGGCGGCGGCGTCAACGGCGCACTCGGCGGCAGCCATAACGCCCTCGCCCTTGAGGGCGGAAATCTCCACCACGGGGCAGCCCAGCTCGCGGGAAAGCTCTTTGATGTTGATGGCGTCGCCGTTCTTGCGCACGACGTCCATCATGTTCACCGCCACCACCACGGGTATGCCAAGCTCGGTGAGCTGGGTGGTGAGATAAAGATTTCTCTCAAGGTTTGTGCCGTCGATTATGTTCAAAATCGCGTCGGGGCGCTCGTTGATGAGGTAATTGCGCGCCACGACCTCCTCCAGCGTGTAAGGGGACAGCGAATATATGCCGGGCAGATCCATTATCACGACGTCGTCGTGCTTTTTCAGCTTGCCCTCTTTCTTCTCCACAGTCACGCCCGGCCAGTTGCCCACGAACTGGTTGGAGCCGGTCAAGGCGTTGAAAAGCGTGGTCTTGCCGCTGTTGGGGTTGCCGGCAAGAGCAATCTTGACTTGTTTGTCCATATCAATAACTCCTTTTCAGTTAAACAACTTTAACTCGCAAACATTAAAAAACGCGTTGCTTATTCGGCGATTTCGATCATTTCAGCATCGGCCTTGCGCAGAGAAAGCTCATACCCTCTCACGCTGACCTCAATGGGGTCACCCAGCGGGGCGACCTTGCGCACATAAACCTCGATGCCGCGCGTGATGCCCATGTCCATGATTCTGCGCTTGACAGGCCCCTCGCCGTGCAGCTTCACGACTGTCACGGTTTCGCCTATTTTCGCGTCCCTGAGTGTTTTCATTCTCATTTGTCCTCCTATGCTTAATTTATTATTAAACCATGATTTTGCGCGCCATTTCCTCGCTTATCGCCACGCGCGCGTCCTTGACCTTGACGATGACGTTGCCGCTGAGCGCGGTGACGACCGTCGCCTCGCCGCCGACGACGAAGCCCAAATGCTCCAAATGCTTTTTCACACTCGGTGAGCCGCCGACCTTGCGGATTATGTTCTCCTCGCCGGGTTCTGCCAATGCCAAAGGCAGCATCCGCCCCACCTCTCTTTCATCAACGCGGTTAGATTATACTAACCGTTTGTTTTATTATGTGGTTAAGGGAGTTTAACCAAAGGGGAAAGAAGAAGTTAAGTTCCCTTAACCGTGAGTGAGTTTAACACATCTAACTCATCTTGTCAATAGGTATTTTATATTTTTTTGTGGGGGTGGGCAGTCTCATAGAGCAGCTCTGAATGCAAATTGGCAAAAACCATCGGTGCGGCAACAATCCTTCAGTCGCCTGACGGCGACAGCTTCCTTTACACAAGGAAGCCAAGGGGCGCGGGGGTGGAGGATGGGCGTTCTGTTTTGGAAAACGACAGGTGTAGCAGAGTGCCGCAATGGCAGACCGCGCCTTGCGGCGCGGGTGGCTCTCTCAGTCTCGGCTGCGCCGAGACAGCTCTCTCTGAGAGAGAGCCAAGAGGTGAGGTCGTTTTCCTTGGTGTC
>CAZXVA010000044.1:0-2957 GCA_964644305.1 uncultured Oscillospiraceae bacterium | reverse complement strand
CGAGACAGCTCTCTCTGAGAGAGAGCCAAGAGGTGAGGTCGTTTTCCTTGGTGTCAAAATTGGGATTGGAGCGGTACAAAGTACGGCGGTGATGGCAGACCGCGCCTTGCGGCGCGGGCGATCCCTTCAGTCAGCCTTCGGCTGACAGCTCCCCTTGATGCCAAAGGGGAGCTATTTCGCGGTCTTTTGCTTGGTGTACTGATATTTATTTCAAATAGACGAAGTGCAGTCAAAAGCTCTACCGCGCCGTTGGCGCGGTCGGGGTTTTCCACGGCGCCGTGTTTCCTGCCATTTTCAATTAGCCACCCTGTCTAAACGCTTTGCCGCGCCCCTCGGCTCTCTCTCGGAGAGAGCTGTCAGCGGCGCAAGCCGCTGACTGAGAGAGCCACCCCGCGCCGCAAGGCGCGGTCCGCCTTTTGCGCCGTTCTTCGTGTAATTGCCACTCTAAAACAGAGCGCCGGGGCCAAACTCCCCTGCACTTGACTTCCTTGTGCAAAGGAAGCTGTCGCCGTCAGGCGACTGAAGGATTGTTGCCGCACCGATTGACTATGCCAATATACCGTCCACCCCCTCCGTCACGGCGCTCCGCCGTGACACACTCTCTTCACAAGGGAAGTAAGAGGGTGCATGCGCACCATGGATTATTTGCGCACTTCACTATGCCGACGGCATGACTTCACTTGGGCGCCGGGCATGCTTCACACCCTCCCCTCTTGCAAAATGGGTTAAAATATGTTAACTTACATTATAATATATTGCTATTGCTGCTTACCACTACTGCGGGGATGACCGCGGGAATACCACGGAGAAAGGTGCTGGATTATATGGCAATTCACAAGGCGGCGGAGGATTATTTGGAGGCCATGCTGATGCTCAAGGAGAAAAACGGCTATATCCGCTCGATTGACATTGCGGAGCTGCTGGGCGTGACGAAGCCGTCGGTTTCCTACGCCACGAAGGGGCTGCGCGAAAGCGGGCACATCACCATGGACAAGGACGGCCTCATCTCCCTGACGGACAAGGGCATGGAGGTCGCGGCCAGCATGCTCGACAGGCACAAGGCGCTGACAAGCTTTCTCGTGATGCTGGGCGTGGGCAAATCCGTCGCCGCGACGGACGCATGCAAGCTGGAGCACGATTTAAGCGAGGAATCGTTCACGGCAATCTGCGAGCATGTAAAAAAATTCGTAGGCGACCAAAAAAATCCTTGAATAAATTACCGTTATGCTATATAATGTGACTTGTGTAGGGTTAGCGCCCTACTAGTAGTGCAAAATGCTTGGGCATTTTCACATTTTCCCAAGGGGAAATGTGATGCCTTTTGGCGATTTTGCGTGACTTTGTATCAAAAAGGAGTTTTGCAAAAATGAAAAAGCTGTTCAAAAGCGCACTTTCTCTTGCGCTGGCGCTCGTGCTGATGCTTTCGCTCGGCGTGGCCGCCTTTGCCGACGACTCCGCGAAATCCAAAGACAAGGAAAAAGAGCCGGAGACGATTCAGATTTACTTCAATCTCGCCACGATGGAGCCTTGTGCCCTGCGCATGCGCAATCTCGACTATGACGACATCCGCCTCAACGGCATCAGCTACCGCGCCGACGCCGAGGACGGCGTGATTTCCATCGAGCTTGCCGACCTCGCTGCGGCGAAGCTGCTCACCGAGTACAAGGACGAGGCCGAGGAAGCCGGCATCGACTTTGACAAAATCTATATCCGCGGCGGCAAAATCCTCGTGAAGGACGACGCCGGCCTCAGCTCCACCGAAATCGCCAACATGAAAGCCGCCATCTCCTCTTTCATGAGCGCGAAGCGCATCGGCGTCAACATCGGCGATATATTCGAGCTGTCCAACGGAACAGAGGTCAAATTCAAGGTTCGCGTCTGCAACTTCATCTATCCCCAGCAGCCTGAGGCGAAGGAAAAGATTGACATAAAGACCATAACCGCTGAAGACATGGCCAAAAACACCGACAAGTTCCTCAATTTGGGCGATTGGGATCAACCGAAATCGGCCAAAACGCCTGAAATAACCACACTGTTCTTCTATTATGATGTTGTTGATTCTTACACGAATGAAAGCACCGCTACCACCGACGGAGTTGCTGCGCAAACCGATGGTAAAGCAGCCGCTTCTCCCACTTCCAATGGTTCGGGCTATGTCGGCATTGCCAAGGCCAAGGACGACGGCAATACTTACTACATTCAGATCAACTACGCAAGCGACAACAAAAACACTTCCGAACCCACCTCAGCAAAATTCGAGGAAATGAATGATTTGACCTCGACAGAAAGTTCCATAGATACGACGTATAACGAGGGCAAAGTTGTAAAGAAAGGCTTTTGGAGTTCTCTTTTTGAGTTCTTCAAGCGCGACGAAAACGGAAATGTAACCGAAGTTGCAAACAACATAAAAATATCCACCGACAAAGAGGGCAAGAACGTCGTCCGCGACATTGACATCAAGAACAAGACCCCCGATTCTCTTGAAAAAATAAAAGAAGAGGCAGCCAAGAAAGACAGCGAGTACACCGCGGGCAAAATGTATGACAGCACCGGGGAAGAGCTTAAAGGCGAAAAAGACATCATGTACGTTCCCGACAGCAGTGCCACTGTGACCAAGGATGACGGCACAAATGCCGAAATTGAAGTCAAGAACCGCGCAACCGAGGCTTGCTCCGTCAATGGGCACAATTGGGGCGATCCTATGTTTATCGGAGAATCCGAAGATGAAGAAAAAGGCAAAATAACCCATTATCATCGCACTTGCACAGTTTGTGGAGCAACAGAGAATTGGGAAGAAGAATCGATTAAAAATGAAGAAGAGAGCGCTCTCCTCACCTTGACGCGTGTTGCAGCTCAGCCTCCCGTTGTAGATGCGACTCCGGAACCGACCCCGGAACCGACTCCGACTCAGGAACCGACTCAGGAACCGACTCAGGAACCGACTCAGGAACCGACTC
>CAZXVA010000043.1:0-16132 GCA_964644305.1 uncultured Oscillospiraceae bacterium | reverse complement strand
TTCTTGACCCCAGCACCCAGTGCTGGCTGCTGCTGCAAAAGGTCATGAACTCCACGCAGTCGTTCTCCATGCTTGCCATTCCGTTCTTCATCATGTCAGGCTCTGTCATGAACTTCGGCGGCATCAGCGACAAGCTCATGGACTTCTGCGAATGCGTCACCGGCCATATGCGCGGCGGTCTTGCTCAGGTCAACGTGCTGCTGTCCATGCTGATGGGCGGCTGCTCCGGCTCTGCAAACGCCGACTGCGCCATGCAGTCGAAGATGCTCGTCCCCGAAATGACCAAGCGCGGCTACTCACTGGCATTCTCCGCGGCCATCACCGCCGCCTCGTCTGCTGCCACGCCCGTCATTCCTCCCGGAGTTAACCTCATCGTTTACTGCCTTATCGCGCAGGCGTCTCTCGGCCGCACCTTCGCCGCGGGCTATATCCCCGGCATCATGATGTCGGCCGCCATGATGATAACGGTTGCCATAATCGCCAAAAAGCGCAATTACCCCACCACTCGTGACAAGTTCCCCCCGCTCAAGGTCATCCTCAAGCAGGCGCTTGATTCCTTCTGGGGTCTGTTCTTCCCGTTTGGCATCATCCTCGGTATGCGTTTCGGTCTCTTCACTCCGTCTGAGGGCGGCGCTGTTGCGGTGCTTTACTGCTTCATCATCGGTAAGCTCGTTTACAAGAAGCTCTCCTTCCGTCGTGACCTTATTCCCATCGTGCTCGACACCATCGCCGGCACTTCCAGCGTTGTCCTCATCATGGTCTCGGCCAGCGTCTTCGGCCAGTACATGACTTGGATCAACCTCCCGAGAATAGTCACCATGGCGGTTCTCAATCTCACCTCGAATAAGTACGTCTTCCTCATGCTCACGAACGTTATCCTGCTCATCATGGGTATGTTCATCGAGGGCGGCGCTGCTTTGATGATCATCACCCCGCTGCTTCTGCCTGTTGCCCGTCAGCTTGGCATCGGCGTTTACCACTTCGGTCTCGTCGCAATCGTCAACATCATGATCGGCGGCATCACGCCTCCCTTCGGCTCTATGATGTTCACCACCTGCGGCATCACCAAGTGCCCGATAAGCGACTTCTTGAAAGAGGTTTGGCCGTTCATCGTCTGCCTCCTCGTCGTCCTTATTATTCTCACCTTCTTCCCGTGGTTCATCGACGTTGTCCCCAATCTCATTTACGGCGTCGAGGGTGCACTCTAATCCCACCACGGCTCAGCAAAACCGTTTCAGCTCCGCATGGCATGCCATGCGGAGCTGTTTTTGACTTTCTATTATATATGAAACGGGATGCCGTGATTGTCGCGGCATCCCGTTTGAGCGTTTATGCGAGTATTTACATGTTCTCCACCGTGATTTGGCACGGCAGCATTGCCGCGAGGGCGGTTTTGTGGCTCTCCGGCGTCACACCGGCGCAGCAAGCCGCGTCCACCTTGACCTCGACCTCCGGCAAAAACGCCTTTATCAGCATTGCGTTTGATATCACGCATATATCCGTGCACAGCCCGATGAGTGTGATGCTTTCTATCGGCACGCGCTGATTCTCCGCCGCCAGCATTCCGCCGAGGGTGCTGCTGCCGAAGGTGGGCTTGTCCACGGGCGGCTCGGTGCACAAGGGGGCGAGCTGGGGGCAAATCTCCCACCCGACAGTGCCCTGAATGCAGTGCGGCACGGGCAGCTTGTGCCCTTCCTGCGTGTCGGCGTAGTTTTCAAAATGTGTGTCGCGCGTGAAAACTACGCGCCCATCAAAGCCCTTTATCTTTTCCGCCACCTTCGGCACAATGGCTTGAGCCTCTTTCGTGCCCAGCGCGCCGGAAATGAAATCATTCTGCATGTCCACCACTATCAAAAATTTCTGCATTTTTTTGCTCCTTTGTCAAAATTCTATTGCATACGGGGCAATTTCGGCGTCATGGCTTGCATACACGCCGACACACCCCGTCTTTTCGCTCATTTCTTTCGTCCACTTCAGGCATTTCAGCCCCAGCTCCTTGTCAAAGGCGAAGCCCGGCACGTCAAGCTCCTCCCAAGAGCGGCGGGAGAAGCCCGCGTCGGCGCACATCAGCGCGAAGCGCTTGCCGTTCACGGCTACCACGCCGCACATCCCGTCCGTGTGCCCCGGAAGATTCACCATGTAAAGCGTCTCATCGCCGAACACGTCAATCGCCCAGTTGTTCGGCACACCGCCGAACCCGCGATAATAAACGCGCTCAATCCCCGCGTCCATCCACAGCCTCCACGGCTGGCGCAGCTTGTACACCGTCCGACAGCTCCAAAAATACTCGTCCTCCGGCATGATGATGCGCTTTGCGCCCTTTAGATGCTTCACGCCGCTGACGTGGTCGGGGTCGAGGTGCGTTATTATCACAAGCTCCAAATCCTCCGGTCTTATTCCGCGCGCGGCAAGCTGCTCGTGTATGGCTTGCCCGTGCTTCAACTCCGGCTGATAAAACGCCGCAAGCGGCGCGCCGAGAACCTTTCGCGCCGCGGCGGGGGAGTATACCCCCTCCGGCGACACCTCGCGGCACCACCCCGTGTCAACCAGCACCAAGCCGCGCGGGTGCTCAATGAGATATGCGCACACCGGCAGCGTCACCCGCCGCGCATCGCCGCCGAGGCTTTTGACGTCAAGCTTGCCCGGCGCATTGCGCGGCAAGTTCACCGTGCCGCAGTGGAGAATATGTATTTTCACCTTGCATACCTCCGCAGAATGTCCGCAATCAAAGCCCGGCCAGCTTCGCGTTGAGCTTGTTGTATATTCGCGCGACGAACCACGGCTCGCTGGACGCGCGCGGCGCGTCATCAATGGCAAACCACCTCACGCCGCTGTTCTCGCCCTCGCATATGTGCAAGGTGTCCTTTTCGTCGGCCTCTAAGAGATAGGTCACGTTCATGTGAATGTGGCTGGGCACATACTGCCCGCGCTTTTCGTGCCCGTCCACGGTCAGGCATTCCACGGAGAAAATCTCGCTTTTTATCGGGCGGATGTGCTCCACGCCCGTTTCCTCGCGCGCCTCTTTCACCGCCACGTGCAGCAAATCGCGGTCTCCGTCGGCGTGCCCGCCCGTCCAAGACCACGAATCATATAGATTGTGGTATACCATCAGCACCTTCGTGTGCTCGCGGTTGAGTATCCACGACGACGCCGTCAAGTGCGCGGTCAAATTGTCGCGCGAATACGGGTCAACCCCGGCGGTGGCGACAAAGGCGACAATCGCGTCGCGGTCGCGCGCCTCCTGCTCGTTGTATGGGGTGTATACCATAAGCTGACGCGTCAGTTCGTCTGCATGGCTCATCTTTTCACGTCCCTTGCAATCGCGCGCCATCACAGCGCGTTGAGGTAGCCCTCAATGTCAAAATCAACGGTTTTCTCGTCCTTCTTGAGATAAAGCGGGTGGTGCGGATGACCCTTTATCGAGCGCTTGCCCGCGCACAGCCACCTTGCGCCGTAGCTTTGGCCGAGCGCGGCTATGTCGCGCACGCAGCGGGGGAGATATTCCCGCTTTTCGATTATCGTGCCCCACGCCGCCCAAACGGCGGGGCTGAAGCCGCCGTCGGCCACGGTTTTGAGTATGTATTCAAACGCGCGCATGTTCTCCCGGTGCAGCGGCGCGTTCAGCTCTTTGTCCATGTCGTCCGGGCGCGTGGCGCGCTGGGCGTATACATTGAACATTATCCAGCTGTCAAACCCGTTGCCCTCGGCGATGCGCGAAACTGACTTGAGCGTGTTGTCCAAGTCGTCGGGCGCGGCGGTGGAGGGGTTGATGCCGATGCAGATAAGCGGGTTTTGCCCGCGTGTGCCGAGAATATAACGGTACTCGGTGTAAAAATCCGGCACGTACAGCCACTTTTTCGCGTCATATTCGTCACCGTGGCCGGATTTTTCAAAAGCTTCATCAAAGCCCAACAGCTCAACGGCCTGACTCGGTGCGCTTGGAATGTGCATTGCCGACCCTCGCTCAGCCGAGAATGAACGCCCACAGCGGAAGCGTCACCATGCTCAAAACCGTCGTGGCCAGCACACCCTTTGAGGTGAAGGTCGAATCATAATCATATTGCAGTGCCAGCACGGTCACCACAACGGCGCTGGGACAGGCCGCCATAATGACGCACGAGGCCAAAAGCTCGGCATCCGTCGTCAAAAAGCGCAGCACAAACAGCGTTATCGCGGGGATGATGACGAGGCGCAGAAGGCACAGCAGATACACCCGCTTTTCGCGGAAAGCGTCCGTCAGCTTCACATCGCCCAGCGTCGCGCCGATTACTATCATCGACACCGGCATCGTCGCGTTCGACGTCGTGCCGACGAGGTCGCATACAAAGCCGGGGAGCTTGATGTCAAATGCGAAGATTATAAGCGCCACGAACGTCGCAATAAGCGGCACGGTCAGCGCGTCTTTCAATCTCAAACCGCCGCCGATGTTTTTTCCGATTTTCAGCCGCCACACGCCGTAAGAGTAGAGCAGCACGTTGAACGGAATGCAGCCGAGCGCGCAATAAAGCACCGCCGTCGGGCTATATATGCTTTGAATCACGGGCAGCCCGATGAACATTGTGTTCATCACGCTTATCAAAAGCTCATAAATGGGCGCGTTTTCATCGTGCATGCCCAGCACGCGCACGGCGATTGCCCCCAGCGCGTAAGCCAGCACCACCATCACGCTCAGCACGAGCAGCACGTGCGCCAAGTGCTCGCCCGTGAGCGCCGGGCGCTCGCCGAGAACCGAGTTAATCACGGCGCAGCTCAAAAACACGTTCATCACCAGCGAGCTGAGACTGCGCGCGAAGTTTTTGTCCAGCACCTTGCGCCGCGCGCCGACATAGCCCACCAGCATCAGCGCCACAAAGGTTATCATTTTTGAAATAAGCGCGGAAAAACTCATTTTAATTGACCTCGAATCTTTTTATATATTCAGCACTAGCTTTGCCACAAAAATGTATATCAACAGGGAAACCGCGTCCGTCACGGTGGATATAAGCGGGTTTGCCATCACGGCGGGGTCAACGCCCAGCTTTTCCGCCAGTATCGGCAGCATGCTGCCCACCACCTTGGCAAACATCACTATGAACAGCACCGACAGGCTCACCGTCGCCGCCACGGCCACGGTCACGCTGTCGTTATTCAGCAGCATTCCGTCCACCAGCAGCATCTTCACAAAGTTCACCGCCGCCAGCGTCAGCCCGCATATAAGCGACACGCGCAGCTCTTTCCAAATCACAAACAGCGCGTCGCGCGGCTCGGTGTCGCCGAGGGACAGCGAGCGGATAACGGCGGTTGATGCCTGTGCGCCGGAGTTGCCGCCCGTGCCCATCAGCATCGGGATGAACGCCACAAGCCCCGCCTGTACGGACAAAGTGTCCTCAAACCCGGTCAAAATCATGCTCGTGAACGTTGCCGACAGCATCAAAAACATCAGCCACGGAATGCGGTTTTTCCACATTTCAAATATCCCCGTGCGGGAATAGGGCTTGTCCGACGGCGTCATACCGGCCATGATTTCAAAGTCTTCGGTGGCCTCCTGCTCCATGACGTCGATGATGTCGTCAACCGTCACTATGCCGACGAGCCGCCCTTCTTTGTCCACAACGGGCAAGGCCATCAGGTCATAGTCGGAAAACTTTTCCGAAACGCTTTCCTGGTCCTCCGTCGTCGAGGCGAAAACCACATTTCTGTCCATCAGGTCTTCAATCACCGTGTCGTCGTCGGCGAGGAGAAGATCCTTCACGGTCACTATGCCCTCAAGCTGACGGCTGGCGGAGATGACAAAGCAGACGTAAATCGTTTCCTTGTCTTCGCCGATGCGGCGAATGCGCGCGAGCGATTCTTTCACGCTCATGTATTTTTTCAAATCTATAAACTCCGCCGTCATGATGCTTCCGGCAGAGTTGTCGGGGTAGCGGAGATATTGGTTGATGAGGTTTCGCGTGGCGGGGGTGGCCGTGCGCATGGCGCGCTTGACGACGTTCGCGGGCAACTCTTCCATCATGTCCACCGCGTCGTCAACGTACATTTCCTCCATAATCCCGGCAAGCTCGGAATCGGTGATGGAGTTTATAATCTCCTCCTGCTCCGGCGCGTCGAAATTGGCGAAAACCTCTGCGGCGGTCTCTTTTGAGAGTAATCGGAACACCATCGGCATTCTGCCCTCGTCAAGCTCGGACAGAAACTCGGCCACGTCGAATTCCTTCATGTCCTCCATGCGCCGCTGAAGCTGCTTCATGTCCCGTCGGTCAAGAAGCTCCATCAGCTCGTCGGAGCGTTTTTCCTGTATGGCCTCATAGTCCATCATGTTTTTCATTTCGTCAAATTCGGCCATCAAGCTCACCGCCCTTTCTCTCGCGTTGCCTCGCGGCAACATTATTATAAGACAAAATATTTTAACACGCAAAACCCTCAAAGGCAACCCCGGATTTTTTTCCGATATATCCCCCCGGGGGGCTTACGCACTGCGGATTTTTACGATATAATCAGCTAAAGCAAAATCGGATTAAAGCAAATACCGCCGTTAAGGAGATTGACATGAAGAAAACCAAGAAAACTCTCGCCGTCCTCTGCGCACTGGCCGCGCTTTTTTCGCTTGCCGCTTGCGGCGCGGCGAATGACAGCCCGGCAGGGGAGAGCACCCTTGTTTACGGTTCCGGGGATTACACGCGCATCAACCCCGCCATGGACGAGCATTGCGAGATTAACCTTCTCCTTTTCGACGGGCTTACAGCGCACGACGGGGCGAACAACGTCGTCCCCGCCCTCGCCGAGAGCTGGGACTATGACGCCGATGCCTGCACATATACCTTCCACCTGCGCGACGGTGTCTGCTGGCATGACGGCGAGGCGTTCACCGCCGACGATGTCAAGTTCACCATCGAGTCCATTATGAACCCCGAAAACGCCTCGGAAAACGCACCAAACTATGAAGACGTGGTCGCAATTGACGTCATTGATGATTTGACCGTGGCGTTCACGCTCTCCGCGCCGAACGCGGCATTTTTGGATTACATGACCATGGCCATTTTGCCGCAGCACCTTTTGCAGGGCGAGGACATGCAGACCTCTGACTTTTTCCGCGCCCCCGTCGGTACAGGGCCGTACAAGCTCGCCGAGTGGGACGTCGGCCAGTCCATCGTCATGACCGCGAACGCCGATTATTTTCTCGGCGCGCCCAATATCGACACCGTCATTTTCAAAATCGTTCCCGACGACAACGCACAGGCCATTCAGCTTGAAGCGGGGGAGCTTGACCTCGCTCTCCTCGACCCGAAAAACGCCCGTAACTTTGCCGATAAATCCGGCTTCAATTGCTATGACATGACCACCGCCGACTATCGCGGCATCCTCTTTAATTTTTGGAATGAATACTGGGCTGAAAACCGCGACATTATCCCCGCCGTCTGCTGCGCCATTGACCGCCAGGCGATAATCGACGCCGTGCTCTTGGGGCAGGGCATGCCCGCCTACGGCCCTCTCCAGCGCAATGCTTATAATGACGACAGCGTCGAGCGCTATGACTACGACCCCGCGCGCGCCAAAGAGATTTTGGAAAACGCGGGCTGCACCATGGGCGCAAACGGCTTTTACACCCGCAACGGCGAGGAAATCGGCTTTGTCATCAGCGTCATGTCCGGCGAGCAGGACAGGCTTGACATTGCACAGGCCGCCGCCCAGCAGCTCCGTCAGGTCGGCATCAACTGCACGGTCGAAATCCCCGCGCAGATGGACTGGGGCGGGCAAATGGCCTGTCTCATCGGCTGGGGCAGCCCCTTTGACGCCGATGACCACACCTATAAGGTCTTCGGCACGGACAAGGGCGCGAATTATTCCGGCTACTCCAACGCCAAGGTCGATGAATGCCTCACGCTTGCCCGCCGCACGGACGACGAAACCGCCCGCCGTGAGTACTACTCCGCCTTCCAGCACGAGCTTGCAAGCGACCCGGCTTACGCCTTCATCTGCTATCTCGATGCAAATTACGTGGCGAGCAACGCCGTCCACGGCATCACCCCCAACACGGTTTTGAGCCATCACGGCGTGGGGATATTCTATAACATCAAGGATTGGACGATTGAATAAACCGTCCGTCGCCAATGAAACGGAGACTCGGCATGAATCAGCTTTTGAAAGTGGACAATCTGTCCGTCAGCTTCAACACCCCCGCCGGAAAGGTTCAGGCGGTGCGCGGCGTCAGCTTCACCCTCAACGAGGGTGAAGTTTTGGCCGTTGTGGGCGAATCTGGCTGCGGCAAGAGTGTGCTGTGCAAAAGCATCATGAAGCTCCTGCCGAGCACTGCGAAAATCGAGTCCGGCACTGTCACCTTGGGCGGCACGGACATCACGGCTCTGCGTGAAAAAGAAATGTGCGCCCTGCGCGGCAAGCTTTTTTCCATGGTGTTTCAAGACCCCATGACCGCGCTCGACCCCACTATGACCGTCGGCGCGCAGATTGCCGAGGCCGTTTTGACCCACAGCCCGAAGCTCACCAAGGCCGAGGTTCGCCGCCGCGTCATTGAGCTTATGACCCTCGTCGGCATCGAAGCGCCCGAAGAGCGCATGAAGCTCTATCCCTACAATTTCTCCGGCGGCATGTGCCAGCGCGCCGTCATGGCCATCGCCCTTGCGGGCAATCCCCGCGTCCTCTTTGCCGACGAGCCGACCACCGCGCTCGACGTCACCATTCAGGCGCAGATTTTGGAGCTTTTGCGCGATATCCAGCGCAAGCTCAACACCGCCACCGTCTTTGTCACGCATGACCTCGGCGTCGTGGCGCGTGTGGCGGATCGCGTCGCGGTGATGTATGCGGGCAAAATCGTCGAAATCGGCACGGTCGAAGAGATATTCTATGACCCGCGCCACCCGTACACTTGGGGGCTTCTCCGCTCGCTCCCGGCGCTCTCGCGCGGCAAGGACAGCCTCCCGCAATTGCCCGGCATGCCCCCCTCACTCATTGACCCGCCCAAGGGCGACGCGTTCGCCTGCCGCAATGAGTTCGCCCTCGCCATTGATTATGATGAAGCCCCGCCCATGTTTCGCGTCAGCGACACGCATTACGCCGCGACATGGCTGCTTGACGAGCGCGCCCCGAAGATAGACATGAAAGGAGGGGGAGAATATGCCCGATGACATTCTTTTGGACGTGCGCCACCTGACGCATGTTTTCCCCCTGACGAAAAAGCACGCCGTCAAGGCCGTGGACGATGTGTCTTTCTCCATTCGCCGTGGCGAGATATTCGGTCTCGTGGGCGAATCCGGTTCGGGAAAGTCCACCGTTGCGCGCTGCGTCATGAATGTATATAAGCCCACATCAGGCAAGATTATCTATAACGGCATTGACACTCTCGATAAATCCGCCTTTCGCGAGAATAAACGCTTTCTCCAAACCTCGCGCCAAATCATCTTTCAAGACTCCAACAGCAGCCTTGATCGGCACATGCGCGTGGTTGACATAATATCCGAACCTCTGCGCATTAACCACATCTCGCCCCCGCGCGGAACTTACCGCGCCGAGGCCGAGTTTCAGCTGCATTATGTCGGCATGGAGCCGGTTTATCTCGACAAATACCCCGCCGAGCTTTCCGGCGGGCAGCGCCAGCGCGTGGCGATTGCCCGCGCCCTCGCCATGGAGCCCCAGCTCCTCGTCGCCGATGAGCCCATTGCCTCGCTCGACGTCTCCATTCAGGCGCAAATCGTCAATCTTTTTCGCCATTTGCAGCGCGAGCACGGTTTTTCGATTATGTTCATCGCGCACGATTTGGCCATGGTTGAATTTCTGTGTGACCGCGTGGGCGTGATGTATCACGGCAAGCTCGTCGAGCTTGCGCCGACACGCGCGCTGTACGAGTCCCCCCGCCATGCGTACACCAAGGCGCTCCTTTCGGCCATACCCATTCCCGACCCGCGCTTGGAGCGCGAGCGCGCCCTGCCCGACTTTTCTCGCATCAATTTCCCCCTCACGGGTGAGCTTTGCGAGGTCGAGCCGGGGCACTTCGTGCTCGGATAGGAGGCGAGTGTTTGAAAAAGAAAAACAGGGCGTTGTATTACGCCAACAAGGTGCTCGTCTTTGCGGTGAGCGTGATTGTGCTGTCGCTGGCCGTTTTTTACGTGTCGCGCCTTGCGCCGGGTGACCCGCTGGTTTCCTATTACGGCGACCGCGTCGAAAAAATGACCCCCGCCGAGCGCGAGGCGGCGGAGACGCGCCTCGGCCTCAACGAGCCGATATTCGTGCAGTATATCAAGTGGGTGCAAAACGCCGCGCGCGGCGACTTCGGCATCTCGTATAAATACAAAATGGACGCCGTGGACGTCATTTCCGCGCGCGTGGGCAACACGCTTCTCCTCGGCGGCATCGGCTTTGCGCTCATTTTCGTTTTGTCGCTGCTGCTGGGTGTGCTGTGCGCATGGTTTGAGGACAGATGGCCGGACAAAATCCTCTGCAAGCTCGGCACGGTGACAAGCTGCATTCCGGAGTTTTGGCTCTCGCTCGTGCTCATTTTGGTGTTTGCCGTCACACTGCGCCTTTTGCCCAGCTCCGGCGCGTACAGCATCGGCAAAAAAGGCGACATTGCCGACCGCATTGTCCACCTCATTTTGCCCATGTCCGTCGTCGTGCTCACGCATTTGTGGTATTATGCCTATATGGTGCGCAACCGCCTTCTTGATGAGGTTCGCGCGGATTATGTGCTCCTTGCCAAGTCCTACGGGCTATCAAAGCGTGCGGTGATGTTCCGCCATTGCCTGCGCAACACTCTCCCCGCGTATTTGAGCATCATGGCCATCTCCGTGCCGCACGTCCTCGGCGGCACGTACATCGTCGAGGCCGTTTTCTCCTATCCGGGGCTGGGTACGTTGTCTTATGAAAGCGCGCGGTATCAGGATTATAACCTGCTCATGCTTTTGTGCATGATATCCGGCGTCGTTGTCATCGTGTGCAGCATCATCGCCCAGATTATAAACGAGCGCATTGACCCGCGCCTTCGCGCGCAGGAGCTTGTCGAGACCACGGAGGTGACGGCACTGTGACGGATAAGTTTGAAATCGTCGGCATTCGCCCCGCGCCGCCGCCCACGGCGGCAATGCGCCGCCCCCTCGCCGGAAAGCCCGTCGCCGCGGCGCTGATTCTCGCCGTCATCATGCTCGGCTGCCTCTTTGCAGAGCTGATAATGCCCCACGACCCCACGTATATGGAGCTTCAAAGCTGCGCCGTCGCGCCGTGCCGGGAGTACCTTTTCGGCACGGACACCATGGGGCGCGACATATTCTCCATGATATGGTACGGCGGGCGCGTCTCGCTTTTCATCGGCCTTGCCTCCGCGCTCATCTCCACTGTCGTGGCCGTGGTGTTCGGCGCTGTCAGCGGCAGCGCGCCCGATTGGGTGGACACCGTTTTGATGCGTGCCACCGAGATTTTTCTCAGTGTGCCGGGGCTGCTGCTCATCGTGCTGCTTCAGGCCGTCCTCGGCAAGCCCAACGCCCTGAGCATTTCCCTCGTCGTCGGCCTCACGGGCTGGACGGGCATCGCCAAGGTCGTGCGCACAGAGGTGCGCCGCCTTCGCCGCAGTGAGTATGTTATTGCCGCCAAATGCATGGGCGGCGGCTTTTTCCACATCCTTTTGCGCCACCTCGCGCCGAACTTCTTCTCCTCCATCATGTTCATGGTCGTCATGAGCGTGCGCAGCGCCATCGTCGCCGAGTCCACGCTCAGCTTCATGGGCATCGGCCTTCCGCTTGAGGTCATTTCATGGGGCAGCATGCTCTCCTTGGCCGAAAAGGCACTCATGACCGACGCGTGGTGGATCATCGTCATCCCCGGCGTGTTTCTCGTTGTCACGCTCCTTTGCATCACCTCTCTCGGCACCTATCTCCGCGGCCGCGCCGAGAGCACACAAAGCAATCTCTGACCCAACAAACCGCATAATACGCGAATGCCCCCGCAAATTTTGCGGGGGCATTCCCAATCTGCGCAAATTTTGGGCAAAATGGCGAAGTTAATCAATTATAGTTGAGATTGAGTTGATTGTCCGTTTATCAAACCGGTGTAAAATCTTCATATAAAAAGAAAATGGGGGACGCCGGTTTATGGCACAGTATACGCAAAAGGCAATACTTTCAACCTTTGAGCAGATGCTTGAGGAAATGCCCTTTGACAAGATTACGGTTTCTGCGCTTGTCCGCCGCTGTGAGATTAGCTCCAACACCTTTTATTATCATTACAGCGACATTTATAATCTCCTCGGCGTGTGGATTCGCGGCGAGCTTGACCGCTTTGTCGACGGCAGACCGCCCTTTTTTGACTGGAAAAAGGCCATGAAGGACTTTCTCCACGCCTGCGAGGCGCGTTCAAACATCATTTATCATATTTTCAACTCCCTCTCGCGCGAGAGGGTCGAGCGCTTTGTGTTTTCGCTCAGCGATGATGTGTTTTATCACACCGTCTGCGCATACGCGGCGGGATACGCCGTGCCGGAGGAAAAACTATCCGGCATTGCGGAAATATGCCGCATCTCCTTCGCCGGGTTTTTCCTGCGTTTTATATGGGCGCGCATGAAAGACGACATCGACCCCATGGTCGACAGCTACACCGAACTCCTCGAAGAAATGGTCACTGCCGCCATAGAAAAGTACCCGAAAATGGGGTAAAAGCAGAATATCGCGCTTGACAAAAGTCTCAGCATGTATTATTATAATTGCAGTTTTTGTACCATACCAAGAACTATTTAGGTTACTATGATAAGGTAGTAAACCGAAGAGCTCTAATGCCTCGCCTTGTGCGGGGCATTATCTCTATACGCCACTGTAAACATATAACAGATATAAACTGAACAACAGGAGGGATAATATGCACCAATACGCGATAGGCTTGGATATCGGCATTGCGTCCGTCGGCTGGGCGGCCTTGGCGCTCGATGGCGATGAGAATCCTTGCGGTATTCTTGACTTCGGCTCGCGCATTTTCGCCTCGGCAGAGCACCCCAAAACCGGCGCGTCACTCGCCGCGCCGCGCAGAGATGCGCGCAGTGCACGCCGCAGATTGCGCCGCCATCGCCACCGCAAGGAGAGAATACGCGCGCTCATGCTCAGTCAAGGGCTTGTCACCGAGAGTCAGCTTGCCACACTTTTCGACGGACAGTTGGAGGATATTTACGCACTGCGTGTCCGCGCATTGGACGAGCGCGTCACGCGCGAAGAGCTTGCCCGCATAATGCTGCATCTTGCGCAGAGGCGCGGTTTTCGTTCAAACCGCAAGGGCGGCGCCGAGGGTGACGACGGCAAGCTGTTGGAAGCCGTGACGGAGAACAGGCGAAGAATGGAACAGGGCGGATATCGCACCGTCGGCGAAATGTTTTTGGAAGACCCGGCTTTTCAAGCGCACAAACGCAACAAAGGCGGCAACTATATCTCCACCGTCATGCGCACGATGACCGAGGACGAGGCACGTCTCATTTTTGCGGCACAGCGCGGCTTGGGCGCGGATTATGCCACGCAAGAGCTTGAAAACTCTTACTTGGAGATTCTTTTGAGCCAGCGTTCCTTCGACGAAGGACCGGGTGGCAACAGCCCATACGGGGGCAGCCAAATTGAGCGCATGATTGGCAAGTGCAGCTTTGAACCCGACCAGCCGCGCGCCCCGAAGGCCGCGTATTCTTTTGAATACTTCACCCTTTTGGAAAAGCTCAACCACATTCGCCTTGTAATCGGCGGCGAAAGCACTCCGCTTACGGACGCACAGCGCAATGCCCTTGTTGTTCTTGCCCATAAGACCGATTCGCTCACCTATGCCAAAATCCGCAAAGAGCTCGGCTTGGGCGACGATGTGCGCTTCAACATGCTGCGCTATTCCTCAGACAAGACCGTCGAGGAGACGGAGAAAAAAGAAAAGTTCCCCTGCATGAAAGCGTATCATGACATGCGCCGCGCACTTGAACGCGTGGGCAAAGGGCGCTTTGCCTTGCTGACCGTTGAGCAAAGAAATGAGATTGGTCGCGTCCTCTCCACATACAAAACCGAGGCGAAAATCGTCCCGGCGCTTGCCGATGCGGGCATAGAGCAATGCGACATAGAAGAGCTTGAAAAACTCAGCTTTTCAAAATTCGGCCATCTCTCCGTCAAAGCCTGTGACAAGATTATCCCGTTCCTCGAAAAGGGCATGAATTACTCCGATGCTTGCACAGCCGCCGGATATGATTTCCGCGCCCACAGCAAAGACGGCAGACAGATGTATCTCCCGCCGCTCGATGATGACTGCCACGAGGTGACAAGCCCGGTTGTGCGCCGCGCGATATCGCAGACGATAAAAGTGGTCAATGCCATCATTCGCCGGTATGGCCAAAGCCCGGTTTATATCAACATTGAGCTTGCAAGGGAAATGTCCAAGGACTTTGCCGAGCGCAACAAAATCAAAAAGCAGCAGGACGACAACAAGAGCAGAAACGAAAAGCTTTTCAATCAGATTTCCGAGTATAAAACCGGTTCGCCCTCCGGTCTTGACCTTGTCAAGCTCAAGCTGTACAACGAGCAGGGCGGCGTGTGCGCCTATTCTCAGCGACAAATGTCGCTTGAATGCCTGTTTGAGCCGAATTATGCCGAGGTTGACCACATCGTGCCATACAGCATCTGCTTTGACGACAGATACGTCAACAAAGTGCTCGTCCTCACTGAGGAAAACCGCAACAAGGGCAACCGCTTGCCGCTGGAATATTTGAAAGGCGAACGCAGGGACAAATTCATCGTTTGGGTCAATTCCTCTGTGCGCGATTATCAAAAACGCAAACTTTTGCTCAAAGAAGCTTTGACCGAAGAGGAGCGGCAAGGCTGGAAAGAGCGCAACCTGCAAGACACTAAGTTTATGTCCAGTTTTCTTTTGAACTACATAAACGATAATCTTGATTTTGCTCCGTCTTTGCGGCGCAAAAAGCGCGTTACGGCGGTCAACGGCGCCGTCACTGATTATATGCGCAAACGCTGGGGAATAAGCAAAGTGCGCGAGGACGGAGACAGGCACCACGCAGTTGACGCGGTTGTCATCGCATGCGTGACCGACGGGCTTATCCAAAAGGTGAGCAAATACGTCAGTTGGCATGAAAGCCACTATATGCCCACCGAGAGCGGCAGCTTGCTCGTCGATCCGAGTACGGGCGAGATAAAGCAAGAGTTCCCGTACCCTTGGCCGTGGTTCAGAAAGGAGCTTGAAGCGCGCCTTGCAAATGACCCGTCGCGCGAAATCGCAAATCTCAAGCTCCCGTTTTACATGGACGAGGACGCCCCGCGCGTCAAGCCCCTGTTCGTCTCGCGCATGCCCACTCACAAGGTCACGGGCGCGGCGCACAAGGACACCGTGAAAAGCGCCAAAGCTCTTGATGACGGCTATGCGATTGTCAAGCGCCCCTTGACGGCCTTGAAGCTGGACAAAACGGGCGAAATTGCCGGGTATTATAACCCTTCGAGCGACACCTTGCTATATAACGCGTTGAAAGCGCGCCTTGTGCAATTCGGCGGTGACGCGGCCAAAGCCTTTGAAGCGCCGTTTTATAAGCCGAAGAGCGACGGCACACCGGGCAACATCGTCACCAAGGTCAAGCTCATTGAGCCGACAACGCTTTCCGTCCCCGTGCAAAACGCAACCGGAATTGCCGACAATGATTCCATGGTGCGCATAGACGTGTTCAAAGTCGAGGGCGAGGGATATTACTGGATTCCCATTTATGTGGCAGATACGTTGAAAACCGATTTGCCGAATCGCGCTGTAGTTCAGGGAAAACCATATGCGGATTGGAGAGTAATGACAGACGACAATTTTGTGTTCTCGCTTTATCCCAATGACTTAATAAAAGTTACACACAAGAAAGAAATTAAACTATCCAAGTGTTTCAAAGAGAGCACTTTGCCGGAGAGCGTGAACTGTAAAGAAACCTTGTTTTATTACGTAAGTGCCGGCATTTCGGTGGCATCTATTTGCTGCATTACCAATGATAACACCTATACGGTGAAAAGCCTCGGCATCAAGACCCTTGAAAGCATAGAAAAGTACACAGTTGACGTTCTCGGCGAGTATCACCCGGTAAGGAAAGAGGAGAGACAGCGGTTCAACAAAAAGAAAGGTTGAGAAAATGGCGTTCAGAAACATCATTGTCGAAAGCCCG
>CAZXVA010000042.1:0-16519 GCA_964644305.1 uncultured Oscillospiraceae bacterium | reverse complement strand
CAACTATTCCGAATGTGTAAAGCCCGATTTTTCCGTTACGGAGGGAGATATCATCTCCGTTCGCGGCGCGGGCAAAGGCAAGCTGACCGGCACAGGCGGAACATCCCGCAAAGGGCGTCTGTTCGTATATGCCGATATATATAAATAGTTGCAGAAAGGAGTTGCACTCATGCAGGAAGCTATTTTCCGTTTTGAAACCGACGGCAAGCCCGTCAAGTGCACTCAAATAAAATCAGGTCACATTAACCGTACATACCTCGTCACCACCGATACCGGGGCAAAGTATATCCTTCAATGGATAAACCGCTATGTTTTCCCGAATGTCAACGCTCTCATGAACAATATCTCCGCTCTCACGACCTTTCTCTCCAAACACCCGGACGAAAAGCCCGCCATGATAAGCTATATGACCACCTCGGACGGCAAAAGCTATTATGATGACGGCAAGGGCGGCGCATGGCGAGCATACCGTTTTGTCGACAACAGCATTTGCCTTCAATATGCCGAGACGGAAGAGGAGTTTGCCGAAAGTGCCCGCGCATTCGGTCATTTTCAGTACGCTCTGCGTGATTTCCCGGCGGGAACTCTTGAAGAGACCATTGTCAACTTCCACAATACGCCCGACCGCTATCGCCAGTTACGCGAGGCGGAGGCGAAAAACGCGAGCGGACGCTTAAATAAGGTGGAGCGGGAGCTTGCATTTGCTTACGCGCGTGAGGAACGCGCCTGTGCGCTTCATCATATGCGCGAGGATGGTAAGCTTCCCATCCGTGCCACGCATAATGACACGAAGATCAATAACGTCCTATTTGACGCGGACACGCGCAAGGCGGTCTGTGTCATCGACCTTGACACCGTTATGCCCGGTCTTGCCGCCTATGACTTCGGTGACGCTATCCGCTTCGGCGCAAGCACCGCCGCCGAGGACGAGCAAGAGCTATCCAAGGTAAATTTCGACATCTCGCTTTTCACTGCCTTTACACGCGGCTATCTTCAAGCCTGCCCGAGCCTCACACCTGCCGAGGTCGAATCTCTCGCACTCGGTGCATATACCATGACGCTCGAATGCGGTATACGCTTTCTTGCCGATTACATAAACGGCGATATCTATTTCTCCGTTGATAGAGAAGAGCATAATCTCGACCGTGCGAGGACCCAGTTCAAGCTCGTTTCCGACATGGAGCGTCAATGGGACGAAATGTGTACCATTGTCCGCCGCGAATACTCGCTCATTCATACTTAATTGACCGTTGACGGCACATTTTGCCTGTGATAATATTGTGTCAATAAATATAAGAGGTGTGCATATATGAAATCTACGGTTATTTATTTCAGCGCGACCGGCGGCACCGAGCACGTTGCCAAGCTCATCGCGGGCAAGCTCAATGCCGACGCTCTTGACATCACTGTCTTTGACTATGACCTCACTTACGGCGAGGACGATTTCATTTTCTTCTGCATCCCGGTGTATGGCGGGCGCATCCCCGCGACGATGTACAAGCGCATGCAGGGCATACGCGGTGAGAACACCAACGCCGTCATGGTCGCGGTTTACGGCAACCGTGCGGTTGACGACGCGCTCATTGAAATGAGCGATTTGGCGCGCTCCAAGGGCTTTCGCACCGTCGGCGGCGCGGAAATCGTCGCGCCCCACTCCGTTGACAGCCGCATCGCCGCCGACCGCCCCGACAGCGCCGACGTTGCCAAGCTCAATGACTTTCTCGAAAAGCTCATGGCCAAAGAGCGCTTCAACGTCGTCGCCATGCCCGGCAGCCATGATTATAAAAAATACGACGGCCTGCCGTTCCGCCCCGTGTCGGGCAAGGAGTGCTCCGGCTGCGGCACGTGCGCTCAGGAATGCCCCACCGGCGCGATTGACCCCGGCGACCCCATGAAGCCCGACGCGAAAAAGTGCATCACCTGCATGCGCTGTGTCTCCGTCTGCCCGTTTGAGGTCCGCCACGTGCCCAAGGCCATGCTGCTCGCGGCCTCGGCGTCCCTGCGCGTCATGTGCGCCGGGCGGAAAGAACCCAAGTTCTATCTCTGAGTCAACTGACCGTCGTTTAATCTCTTCTTTCTTACAATAGTATACAATCGGTGCTCCGTGGACGCGTATCCCCGGAGCACCGATTATTTACATGCAAAATCTTTCGCCGAGAATCAACCGAACGAAAGATTTTGCGCATGAGACGAAAATAAGTGTGGAATTATGTCCGCCGCTGTGCTATAATTAGCTTGTTTTTGTGATTGAAAAGAGAACATAAAAAAGAAACACAGGGAGACACACAGCCATGAAATGTCCGTTTTGCGGTTACACCGAAAGCAAGGTTATCGATTCCAGACCCGCCGAAGAGGGCGCGACAATCCGCCGCCGCCGCGAGTGCCTTGCTTGCGCCAAGCGCTTCACCACTTATGAAATTATCGAGCGCATGCCCCTTGTCGTCGTCAAGCGCGACGGCAGCCGCCAGTCCTTTGACAAGGTCAAGCTCATAAACGGCATGGTTCGCGCGAGTGAAAAGCGCCCCGTCTCCCTCGCCAAGCTCGAAGAAATTGCCGATGACATCGAGCAGGAGCTCCAGTCCGGCCTTGAGCGCGAAATCAAAACCGTCGAAATCGGTGAAATGGTTATGGCGCGCCTGAAAGACGTTGACGAGGTGGCATATGTCCGCTTTGCCTCGGTTTATCGCAGCTTCAAAGACATCAACACCTTCATGCAAGAGCTTTCCAAGCTCCTCACCGAGGGCGATTCAAAGGATACTGCCAAGTGACAAATGCTCCATGCCGTTAATGCTGCCGAGATGATAGCGCAGCTTGTCAAACGCCGCGCCGCAGGCCGTCAAATCCTCTTTCAAGAGCACTTCCTCCAGCTCATAAAAAGCGTCCGCCGTTGAGTCAATCTCCGGGTGGCGGAGGAAAATGTGCGTGTATTCGTCGGCGTCAAGCCAAATCTCCAAGCCCTCATTGAGATATCCCCGCGCGGCCTTGAAGTCCAGCTTTTCCGCCGCACTTTGCGACTTTGACAGCGCGATGCCGATGGTGTTTGTGAGCTTGTCTATGCTCGCAAGGTTATATGCCGACAGAGCCAGCAGCAGCGCGAGCACACCCACGGCAATGTAGTCCCGTTTTGTCATTTCGCCTCCTCCTTTTCGGCAAAATATATCTCCTTCGCCGCGTTCACGGTCATAAGGAACACTCCGTCTGCGCCGCGCGCAGTCCGCTGTTTCAGCTCTTTGTCCAGCCACTTTCGGTCGAGCTTCAAAAGCTTCAGGTTGTCTTCATACACCCGCCCGTCGCTTATCACCGTCACGGGGTAACCCGTGTCGCGCGTTGCTGCGTTCATCTGCCCCGCCGTGACCGGCTGCTCGCGCGGGTACAGCAACACGTTCACCCGCCCGTCGGTTTCAAGCACGGCGTATTCCACCCGGCTTATGTCCAGACATCCCTGATTTCTCAGCTCCTGCATCAGCTCATCCGTGGTGAAGTCGTTTTTGCGCATTTCCGCTTGATTTATTTTGCCCTTTTCGATGAGCATTCCCGGCTTGCCGTACAAAATCGCGCGCGCACGCGCGCTTTTCAGCGTCAGGCGTGATATCCCCACCTCGCAGCAAAAAAGCGTCAAAATCGGCACAAGCCCGTTTATCATCGGTATCCCCAAATCCTGCAACGGATGCGAGGCCAAGTCCGCGATCAGTGCCGCCACCACGAATTCCGACAGTTCCATCTCGCCCAGTTGCCTTTTGCCCAAAAGCCTCATTGCCGCGAGCAGAGCCGAATATATAATAACCGTTCTTATTATAATAATCGCCATCAAAAACCACCCCGCTGCTAGTTTGCATATTTGGAGCGAGCTTTATGAAAACAATTATTTCCGATAAAAATAAACTATACGACTCCGCCGCGCAAAAAATAAAAGCGCGGCTTGACGAAAAGCCCGACGCCGTTCTTGCCTTTGCCGCGGGGCGCAGCATGACGGGGCTTTTTGCCGTCCTGGCCGATATGGCCGCCAAGGGCGAAGTGTCCTTTGCCGAGGCGCAGTGCTTTGCCGTGACGGAGTATGTCGACGCGCCCGAAGCGTTTACATGCCGCACTCAGCTTGAAAACGAGCTTTTTGACAAGATCGGCGTTCCGCCGGAAAACCGCCATTACCCCGACGCGGACGCGGTGGGGGAGTATGACGCGCGCCTTGCCGCCCTCGGCGGCATTGACCTCGCCGTCCTCGGCCTCGGCCACAACGGCCATTTCGGCTATAACGAACCCGGCACACAGTTCAATTCAACCACCCGCGTGCAAAAGCTTGCCCCCGCCACGCGCCGCCAATTGGCGGACACCTTCGGCGGCGAGGACAAAGTGCCCGAACGCGCCGTCACCATGGGCATCAAAACCCTCACCTCCGCCCGTGATATTATCGTCATCGCCCTCGGCCGCGATAAGGCCGGGGCGGCATTCCAAATGCTCTATGCGCGCGATGACAGCGTCATCCCCGCCGCATTTTTGCAGATACCCTTGAATGTCACTGTCCTCTTGGACGAGGACGCCGCTGCCATGCTTTGATCGCGCGATTATTCGCGCCCGGCATGAGCTTTCCGAAAAGGAGAATTATTTAATGGGAAAATACTTCGGAACCGACGGCTTCAGAGGCGAGGCGAACAAAACCCTCACCGTTGAGCATGCCTTCAAAATCGGCCGCTATCTCGGCAGATATTACGGGCAAAGCCGCAAGGCCAAGGTAGTCATCGGCAAGGATACCCGCCGCTCCAGCTATATGTTTGAAAATGCGCTGTGCGCCGGGCTGACCGCCTCCGGCGCGGACGCGTACTTGCTGCATGTCACCAGCACGCCGAGCGTTTCTTACGTCGCGCGCGCCGATGATTTTGACTGCGGCATCATGATATCCGCCAGCCACAACCCGTTTTACGATAACGGCATCAAGCTCATCAATTCCAACGGCGAAAAGATGGACGAGGCCGTTCTCGACGGCATTGAAGAATATATCGACAGCGACATTGACCTGCCCTACGCCGAGCGGGACGAAATCGGCCGCACGGTCGACTATGCCGCCGGGCGCAACCGCTATATCGGCTATCTCATTTCCCTTGCCACGCGCTCATATAAAGACTATCGCATCGGCCTCGACTGCGCCAACGGCAGTACCTGGCAGATGGCCAAAAGCGTTTTTGACGCCCTCGGCGCGGACACTTATGTCATCAACAACCACCCTGACGGGCTGAACATCAATGTCGACTGCGGCTCAACGCACATCGAGCGCCTGCGCGATTTTGTCGTGCAAAACCGTCTTGACGTGGGCTTTGCCTTTGACGGCGACGCTGACCGCTGCCTCGCCGTGGACGACAAGGGCAACATCATAAACGGTGACCATATCCTCTATGTCTGCGCAAAGTATATGAAAGAGCACGGCATGCTGGGCAACTCCAAGGTCGTCACCACCATCATGTCCAACATGGGGCTTTATAAGGCGCTTGACGAGCTCGGCATCGGTTATGAAAAAACCGCCGTCGGCGACAAGTATGTCGCCGAGAATATGCGCACCAACGGCCACCTCATCGGCGGCGAGCAGTCCGGCCACGTCATTTTCGGCCGCCTCGCCAACACCGGCGACGGCATACTCACCGCGATTAAAATTATGGAAAGCGTCACCGAGACCAAGCAGCCCCTGTCCGTCCTCGCCTCCGGCATGACCATGTACCCGCAAAAGCTGAAAAACGTCGTCGTCACGGATAAAGACGAAACGCTCAACTGCGACGAGGTCAAAGCCGCCGTCAAGCACGTTGAAGAAGAGCTTGGCGACGAGGGGCGCGTGGTTCTGCGCAAGAGCGGGACCGAGCCGCTTCTGCGCGTCATGGTCGAGGCCGCAACGCCCCAGCTTTGCGAACAAAAGGCTGATGACATAATCGCCGCGATGGACGCGGCGGGAAAGCTGATAAAGGTGAAGTGATATGACAGAGATTAAAGAGCTTCTTGACCTTTCAAAAACTATCGCCGCCGAGCTTTTCGACGGCAAAACCTACCCGTGGGAGGTGCTCGACGGGATAAAGGACTTTATCCTCGCCCTCGGCGAAACTCTCCCCGCCGACGAATATGACCACCCCTCCGACGGCGTGTGGATTGCAAAGGACGCGACCGTGTTCCCCTCGGCCTATATCGGCTCGCCCTGCATCATCGACCACGGCGCCGAAATCCGCCACTGCGCCTTCATTCGCGGCAGCGCCATCGTCGGCAAAGACGCCGTCGTCGGCAACTCCACCGAGCTGAAAAACGTCATCCTCTTTGACGCGGTGCAAGTCCCGCATTATAACTACGTCGGCGACTCCGTCCTCGGTTACAAGTCCCACATGGGCGCGGGCGCAATCACCAGCAACGTCAAGGCCGACAAGACCCCCGTCGTCGTCAAAGAGCCGGGCAACAGCATTCCGACCGGGCGCAAAAAGTTTGGTGCAATCCTCGGCGACAATGTCGAAATCGGTTGCAACAGCGTCCTCAACCCCGGCACGGTCGTCTGCCGCAACTCGAATGTTTACCCCACGTCCTGCGTCCGCGGCGTCGTCCCCGAAAACCATATTTACAAGGACAAGAACGCAATTTCGCCAAAGATATTGACGTAATATAGTTTGCATAACTATTTTATTCAATCAAAAAGCTGTCTCGGTTTGAGAGACAGCTTTTTGATATAAAAAACAGAGCCGTTGATTGACAGCTCTGTTGATGTTATTACTTCGACCCTCTGCGGCTTCTGCCGTGGCCGCGGCCGCGGCGGCGGGCTTGGGTGGCCTTGGCCTTGTAAAAGTCCGTCATTTCCGGCGTGGCCTTGTAAACCAGCTTGTTGGCCGACCACGACAAGTCCTCGTTCTTGCGGAACTTTGCCCGCACGAGGAACGCACCATCCTGCGGGCAGGTGAAAACGTTCATATAGCGCTGATCGCCTTGGTTGACCCACTTCACGCCTGTGGTCACGTCGCCGCACACGGGGCAGATAAGCCCGGCGAGGCGCTCATCGTTGAAGCCCTCTGCCTTGCTTTCATAGCCGTCAAAGCTTTCGTGTTCAATCGGCTCTTCGCCCGTGCGCTCAACGGGGGGCTTGTAGTTGGGCATGCGCGAGGCGAGAATGCGCGCCGCGTCGGGGTATAGGCGCAGCCCCTCGTCCATGTCGAGCTTGGTGCACACAAGCGCCGTGTTGTAAGCGTCGCCCAGTGCGTCATGCGCCACGCGCGTCTGTTCGATTTCAAAATGCTCCATCGCGCTTGCAAGCGACTTTTGGTTCTTGTCGCCCCCGGTTTGCAGGTTGTATATAAGCTGCAAATTGACCCAGCCGGCAATCCAGTCCCAGTCAAGGTCGTGGATGATGATGTTCTGCTCCAGTATACCCTGGTCGTCACAGCCCCAGGTGATGAACGTCACATCGTCCCCGCAGAATTCGCGAAGCTCGGCAAGTGCGTCGGCAAAGGCGATGCCGTGCGCCAGGCGCTCTTTGTCAAACCCGGTGATTTTTTTCACCTTGTAGTGCATACGCTTGAAATATACGGGCTTGACGTCGATGGTCAGTTCCTCGGCCGGCTGCATGTTTTCATCCAGCTTCACCGCGCCGATTTCGATTATTTCGCCCCGCAGATGAATGGGGAGCTTGTTAAACACGGAGGATTTGGAGCTCATTGCCTGATTCCATTCCAGATCCACCACTACATAACTCATTTTTTTCAGTTCCTTTTATCATTTTATAAAGACAAATTTTATTATAACACATATTTTCGCGCCTTGCACCACTTTTTTTAAAAATAACACTTGAACAAAGAAAAATATGTGGTATGATACACATATTACATTATTAACCGCCTCGGAGGTAAGAAATATGTTGAATTTCACGGTTAAGGACGCGTTAATTGCCTCCGGCGGCGCGCTGCACGGCTCGGCGGAGCTGTCCGCCGCCCTCGGCGAGGTCATCATTGACAGCCGCGCCGTGAAGCCGGGTGACTTGTTCGTGGCCTATCGCGGCGAGAACACCGACGGGCACAATTTCATTCCCGCCGCACTCGACAAGGGCGCGGCCTGCTGCCTCGCCGAATACGCCCCGGAGGGGGAGACGCGCGGCGTCATCGTGGTGGATGACGTGCAAAAGGCGCTGGAGAACATAATGCGCGCCTATCGCGAAAAGATAAAAATTCCCGTCGTCGGCATCACCGGCTCTGTCGGCAAAACCACGGCCAAGGAAATGATTTGGGCGGTTTTGTCTCAGCGCATGAACGTGCTGAAAACCGAGGGCAATCTCAACAACCAAATCGGCGTCCCCATGACGCTCTCCCGCATCGCGCCGGAGCACACCGCCGCCGTGGTGGAAATGGGCATATCCGGCTTTGGCGAAATGAGCGTCCTCGCCTCGATGGCGCGCCCCGATATCGCCGTGTTCACCGTCATCGGCCATGCGCACCTTGAATTTTTGCATGATTTGGACGGCGTTTTCAAGGCCAAAACCGAAATGCTCGACTTTATGACGCACGACGGCATCGTGATTATAAACGGCGACGATGAAAAACTCCGTGCCCTGTCCTGTTCTCAGCGCGTGGTGAGCTACGGCATGGGGGAGAGCTGCGATGTCCGCGCCGAGAACATCCGCTATGACGGCGAAAGCGGCGCGCATTGCGACATCTGCTTTGAAAATCGGCGTATCCCCGTCGCCATTCCGGCGTATGGCCGCCACATGATATATGCCGCGCTTGAAGGCGCGGCGGTCGGTCTCGTGATGGGGCTGACGGATGAGGAGATTATTCGCGGCGTCGCCGCGTATCACACCGTGGGGCGGCGCGGTGTCGTCACCGACACGGGCTTTGTCACGCTCATTGATGACTGTTATAATGCAAATCCGGATTCTATGCGCTGTGCCATTGACTCGCTTGTCGAGCTGCCGGGGCGGCATGTGTGCGTTTTGTCCGACATGCGCGAAATGGGCGAGGATTCCCCCGAACATCATCGCGCCCTCGGCGAATACGCCCTTGAAAAGGGCGTGGACTTCGTCGCGGCATACGGCCCGATGTCCCGCTGCCTCACCGCCGCGATGGGCGCGCGGGCGCACCATTTTGAAACTCGTGAAGAGCTGATTGCCGCCATGCCGCAGTATATCCGCCGTGGGGACAATGTCCTCGTCAAGGCCTCCCTCGGCATGCACCTTGAACCCGCCGCCGAGGCGCTCAAGGCGATGAAATGAGGTGCACCATGCAAACGAAAAAGCCGATTCTTTTGATGGATCTTGACAACACCCTCCTTGACTTTGACAAGCAGGAGGCCGCCGCGATGGAGAAAATGCTCGCCGAGCGCGGCGAGGCGCTTGGCGACGAGCGCCTTGCGATTTTCCGCCGCATCAACGCCCGCCATTGGGAAATGCTCGAAGACGGGACGCTCACCCGCCCGGAGGTGCTGGTCGGCCGCTTTCGCGTGTTTTTTGCCGAGCTCGGCCTTGATTATGACGCCGCAAGCGCCGAGGACAGCTACGGCGCGCATCTTTGCGAGGGGCATTACTTCGTCCCCGGTGCAATTGAGCTTTTGGAACAGCTGCACCAAGTCTGTGACCTGTACATAATCTCCAACGGCAATGCCCGCGTGCAGGATGCGCGCCTCAAAAGCTCCGGCATCGGGCGGTATTTCAAAAACATTTTCATCTCGGAAAACATGGGCTGTGACAAGCCCAGCCGCGAATATTTTGACCTTTGCATCGCACATATTCCCGATTTTGACCCTGCCCGCGCTCTCGTCATCGGTGACAGCCTCACTTCCGACATTCGCGGCGGGTTGAATATGGGGCTGAAAACCTGCTGGTTCAACCCCAAGGGCAAGCCGCCGCGCGCGGATATAATGCCCGATTACACCGTCTCCGCCTTGTCGGAGATTCCCGCGCTCGTTGCGCGCCTTTTCGGATAAAATTATGAACGGAAGATAAAGAAATGAAAGAAGTATTGGCAGCTCTCAGAGAATTTAATATTTACTCCATGATGCTGCGCGTGGTGTTGGCCATGCTCATGGGCGGCATAGTCGGCTTTGAGCGCGAGAAAAAGGGGCGCGGCGCGGGCTTTCGCACGTATATGCTCGTCGCCCTCGGCGCGGCAATGACCGTCATGCTCAGCCAGTATTTGGACTATATGCTCAATCATGCATGGCTTGAAACCTCGCTCAGAATCGGCATCAAAACCGACGTTTCGCGCTTCGGCGCGCAGGTCATCAACGGCGTGGGCTTTCTCGGCGCGGGCACGATAATCGTCACCGGCCGCCAAGAGGTCAAGGGGCTCACAACCGCCGCCGGGCTTTGGGCGTCGGCATGTATGGGTCTTGCCGTGGGCGCGGGGTTTTATGAATGCGTCGTCGTCGGCATTGCGCTCATTTTCCTTTCAATGACGCTTTTGCCGCTCATCGAAGACGCCATACTCGCTGTTTCCAAGAATATGACCATTTACGTCGAAATGGATTCCTTTGAAAACCTCGGCAGCATCGTCAACCACATCAAGGCCGAGGGGATTACGCTTTTTGATGTCGAAATTGAAAAAGACAAGCGCGAGCACATGGCGCAATTCAGCGTCCTGTGCACCATGAAGCTCCCACATCGGCGCGAACACGCCGAGGTTTTGGCCGAGCTTTCCATGCTTGACGGCGTTGTCGCCATTGATGAAGTTTAAGGGGGTGGGAAAATGCTGACATGCTTTGATTTTGTCCGTGAAATGGATTTCATCGCCGTGCTGACGCGGCTGCTGCTGGCGGTCGTGTGCGGCGGCCTCATCGGCATTGAGCGCGAGGTCAAACGCCGCCCCGCCGGGTTCAGAACGCACATTCTCATCTGCCTCGGCGCTGCCGTCACCACGCTCACCAGCCAGTATCTTTATCTTGTCCTTGGGCTTTATACCGACGTGGCGCGCCTCGGCGCGCAGGTCGTGGCCGGCATCGGCTTCATCGGCGCGGGCACGATTATCGTCACCAACCGCCGCCGCGTCAAGGGGCTCACAACCGCCGCCGGGCTTTGGACAAGCGCCATAATCGGCCTTGTGTGCGGCGCGGGCTATGTTGAGGGCGCGGTTTTTGCCACGCTCATGGTGCTCTTGGCCGAGCTTGTCCTTGTCAAGCTCGAATATCGCTTCGCCCGCAAGCTCACCGACACCAATCTCTATATCGAGTATTATAAGGCCGAAACTATAGAAATCATTGTCCACAACCTGCGCGAGCACCACGTCAAAATGAGCGGCCTGGAGATAAGCCGCGTCACCGAGGAGACCGGCCAACAGCGCTACAGCGCCGTCGTCTCCGTTCAGGCCAGCCGCAACGGCCTAGACACCGAGCTTATGAAGGGTCTGCAAAGCACACCCAACGTCATCTCAATTGAGGAATTGTGATTCACAGCAAAACAAAACAGCTTCTTTGAGCCGAAACTCAAAGAAGCTGTTTTTATATTTGTTTTGATTAAAGATGAGGCGGCTCGCTGCTTCTTTTGCGCATCCATTCACGCAAGCCCACGAAGCGGCTGCGCTTGCTGACGAAAAGCTTGCCGGTTTTCTTTTCGATGAAGCTTTTGAACTCCGCGCTTTTCTCGCCAAGCTCTGCCTTGGGTATCATGTACCCGCCGTATTCGTTTTGAAAAATGTAATAGTTATAAAGATCCGCGCCCAGCCCCGCGACCTTGGAGTAGGGGAGGGGGTCAATCTCGGAATTGTTGGGCAGGGTGACAACGCGCATGCGGTTTTCCTCGAAAATGTACTTTGACGAGGGGTATTCGCCGCCCGCTTCTTTGATTTGCTTTGAAATTTGCTTTGCCGTGCGGTTTGCGGCGGCGTATTTGCTCGACATCAGATAGCTTCCGTATGCTATCAGCATCAGCCCCCACCACTCGGTGTAATTGAGCGCGCCGAACACGAAAAGCCCGGCGGCGACTGCGGTTCTCGCAATGCGGTTGGAGGAGCAGAACAGATCGTACTGCATGTGCGCCAGCGCGGTCAGCGTTTCCTCCGTGTGTTTCATTTTGATTTCGTATAGTGCCATGTTTGCTCCTAATTTGTCTTTAAATTAAACCATGCTAATATTACACCATATTCATGAAAATGAAAATGATTGTCAAAAAATTATTTATAACAAAAAACGAGGTCGAAATTTGTTGCTTTTGCCGATATTCTCCCTTTTGCAACTTATAAATGTAAATTCGGATTGACATTTTCACCGATGTGGGTGTAAACTGTGCAAAGTCTTAACAGTAACTTAACTGTTTTTAGATGAATCTTAACGAAAGGGAAATGTATGAACAACAAAGTTAGCTTCAAGTACATAATGAAAAACCTTGATGCTGTTGTCACGGGCGTGACTTTGTGCGCATGTGTCGTTTTGGTCAATCTTAACGTGCTCATGCGTTACATTTTCAAAGCTCCCCTCCAGTGGAGCGAAGAAATTGTCACAAGTCTGTTCGTGTGGACGGTGTTCATCGGCAGCGCTTACGCTTACCGCAAGCACGCGCATCTCGGTGTTGACATTATCGTAAACTTGGTGCATGGCAGAGCCAAGGAAATACTCATGTTCGTCGTGAGTGTTGTTGAGCTTATGATTCTCATTATGCTCACGGTCATTTGCTCTGAGTATGCCTACAATCTTTTGTTTGTAAGAGGCGTGTGGAAGCCCGCCGTTACAGACATTCTGCGCATCCCCAAATTCTTCACCGGCATCGCGGTGCCTCTCGGCTTCGGCCTGTCGACGATCTATTCGATCTATTTCATGCTGACCGACAGACTCCACATCATCAAAAAGAAAGAAACGGTTGAAACCGGACACCAGGTTGAAGGAGGGAACTTCTGATGACACTCACATTCACCCAGTTGATTCCCGTTTTCATGGTGTTCCTGCTGTACTTTGCGGGCTTGCCCATAGTTTATGCTCTTTTCGGCTCAACGTTTTTCTATTTCCTCGTTCTTGACCCCAGCACCCAGTGCTGGCTGCTGCTGCAAAAGGTCATGAACTCCACCCAGTCGTTCTCCATGCTCGCCATCCCGTTCTTCATCATGTCAGGCTCTGTCATGAACTACGGCGGCATCAGCGACAAGCTCATGGACTTCTGCGAATGCGTCACCGGTCACATGCGCGGCGGCCTTGCGCAGGTCAATGTGCTTTTGTCCATGCTGATGGGCGGCTGCTCCGGTTCGGCGAATGCCGACTGCGCCATGCAGTCGAAGATGCTCGTGCCCGAAATGGAGAAGCGCGGCTATTCCAAGGCTTTCTCCGCGGCCATCACGGCGGCCTCGTCTGCGGCCACGCCCGTCATTCCCCCCGGAGTTAACCTCATTGTTTTCTGCCTCATTGCGCAGGCTTCTCTCGGCCGCACCTTCGCCGCGGGCTATGTCCCCGGCATCATGATGTCGGCCGCCATGATGATAACGGTTGCCATAATCGCCAAAAAGCGCAATTACCCCACCACGCGCGATAAGTTCCCCCCGCTCAAGGTCATCCTCAAGCAGGCGCTTATATCCTTCTGGGGTCTGTTCTTCCCGTTTGGCATCATCCTCGGTATGCGCTTCGGCCTGTTCACCCCGTCTGAGGGCGGCGCCGTTGCGGTGCTTTACTGCTTCATCATCGGCAAGTTTGTTTATAAGAAGCTTTCTTTGCGCCGTGACCTCATCCCCATCGTGCTCGACACCATTTCCGGCACCTCCAGCGTTGTCCTCATCATGGTCTCGGCCAGCGTCTTCGGCCAGTACATGACGTGGATTAACCTCCCGAAGATTGTCACCACGGCTGTCCTCAACCTCACCACGAATAAGTACGTCTTCCTCATGCTCGCCAATGTCATTCTCCTCATCATGGGCATGTTCCTGGAAGGCGGCGCGGCCTTGATGATCATCACTCCGCTGCTGCTGCCCGTCGCGCGTCAGCTCGGCATCGGCGTTTACCATTTCGGCCTTGTCGCAATCGTCAACATCATGATCGGCGGCATCACGCCTCCCTTCGGCTCTATGATGTTCACCACCTGCGGCATCACCAAGTGCCCGATAAGCGAATTCTTGAAAGAGGTTTGGCCGTTCATCGTCTGCCTCATCGTCGTCTTGCTCATTCTCACGTTCTGCCCGTGGTTCATCGACATTGTCCCGAACCTCATTTACGGCGTCGAGGGTGCACTTTAACAAGGCGAAATCTGCAAATATACAGTTAAAAAGAGTGCTGTTGCAACACAGCACTCTTTTTTCGCCCTCAGAAGGGAAGAGAGAGAATAATAACAAAGTCTGCTAAAATTTAATCAAAGTTTGCCAAAAAATAATTTATACCAAAAATGAAGGTCGATTTTGGTGCAAAACGACGATTGTGAAAAATAATCCCAAAATCCGACAAAAAGTGTTGACAATGTGGCTGATTATGGTGTATCCTACGGATGACTTAACAATCTGTTAACAGCGAGGTCAAGATATTTTTATATTTGCGTCTGCGTATATGGGAGATAATGCTCGTGTTCATCTTTCATTTTCGGAAGGTGAATTCGGTTTTTCCCTCTTGTGTGCCGGGCGCGTGTATATTTTTGTTTTGCCCCGCTGCTTTCGGTTTGTACAGAAAAAAGTTTGAGTAAGGAGAAAAACATGAAGAAACTTCTCGCACTGCTTCTTGCGCTGGTCATGGTGTTTGCACTTTGCGCATGCGGCAACAGCTCTGCCCCGGCAGCAGCTTCCGACGCCTCCGGCGATACTGCCGACGCGGCTGACGATTTCTACCTCGACATCAAGTTCTCCAACGTCTTCCAGCCCACTGAGTGGAACTACAAAGCTTCCGAAAAGCTGGCTGCGATGATCACCGAGAAGACCGAGGGTCACATCAACGTCACCTACTACGGCCAGAACGAGCTTGACTGCTACGGCGACTCCGTCACCCGTGCCGTCAACGGCGAAAACTGGATGGGCCTTGAAGAGCCTTCCCTCTTTGCCGACTACGCCGGTGATGCCGCAATGGTTCTCGCCCCGATGCTTTACAGCACCAATGAGGAATACAACTACGTTATGGATTCCGACTTCGTTGCCAAGCTTGAGGCTGACCTCGCCGCTCAGGGCATCCACATCCTTGACACTCACTACTCCTTCGGCTTCCGCTCTGTCGTCACCAACCTCGACGTTTACACTCCCGAAGATCTGAAGGGTCACGTTCTGCGTGCCACCTCTTCCGCTCTCTTCACCAAGACCCTTGAGTGCCTTGGCGCCACTGCCAACCCCATGAGCTTCACCGAATGCCTCTCCGCCATTTCTTCCGGCGTTGTTGAAGGCTTCGAGGGTTCTGTCTCCACCCTGTCCGGTGCCGGCAACCCCTACGAGCTCGTCAAGAAGGTTGCAGAGACCAACCACCTCATCGCCACCCGTTGGCTGTTCATCTCCGAGGATTGCTGGAACACCATTCCCGAGAAGTACCAGACCATCATCGAAGAGTGCGCTTATGAGTGCGGCATGTGGGAGCAGACCTCTTGCGAGGACGACGAAGCCACCCAGATCGAGTTCCTCAAGTCCCAGGGCGTTACCTGGAACGAGGTTGACCTCGACGCCTTTGCCGATGCTTGCGCTCCTGTCATCGACTGGATCGTTGAAGAGTACGGCTCCACTTACGAAGCTTACAATGAGCTGAAGGGTCTCGTCGCCGAGTTCCGCGCCAGCAAGTAAGCTTAACTCCTTGACTTAAAGTCAAAACAACAATTAAACACTTCTTGACCGGACTGTCCGCTTTGGGCAGTTCGGTCAGGTGCTATATGGGGTTGTTAAGAAAATTAACGACAGCCTATATAAACTTAACGAAAACTATATTTAAGGAATGTTTATGAAAAAAGTAAGCTTCAAGTACATATTGAAAAACCTTGATGCTGTTATTACCGGTACGACTTTGATGGCCTGTGTCATTTTGGTCAACCTCAATGTGCTTATGCGTTATTTCCTCAAGACTCCTCTCCAGTGGAGCGAGGAAATTGTCACGAGCCTTTTTGTGTGGACCGTTTTCATCGGCAGTGCCTATGCCTACCGTAAGCACGCGCATCTCGGTGTCGATATTGTTGTCAATTTGCTTCATGGCAAGACCAAAGAAGTGCTCATGTTCGTCGTGAGCATTATCGAGCTCGCCATCCTCATCATGCTCACGTACATTTGCTCTGAGTATGCTTACAATCTCCTCTTCGTCAGAGGCGTGTGGAAGCCCGCCCTCACCGACATTCTGCGCTTCCCGAAGTTCTTTACGGGTGTTGCAGTTCCCATCGGCTTTGGCCTTTCCACCATTTACTCGATTTATTTCATGCTCACTGACAGACTGCACATCATCAAAAAGAAAGAGTCCGAAGATTTGATCGGACACCAGGTTGAAGGAGGGAACTTCTGATGACTTTGACATTTACACAGTTGATTCCCGTTTTCATGGTGTTCCTGCTGTACTTTGCGGGTCTCCCCATAGTTTACGCCCTTTTCGGCTCAACGTTTTTCTATTTCCTCGTTCTTGACCCCAGCACCCAGTGCTGGCTGCTGCTGCAAAAGGTCATGAACTCCAC
>CAZXVA010000041.1:0-17460 GCA_964644305.1 uncultured Oscillospiraceae bacterium | reverse complement strand
CCCCCACTTTTTCATATTTTTCGGTTGACTATCTTGCGAATAGATTGTAAAATATATTGATTGACGGTATCGTCGCCGTTTTTGACCTTTTGGCTTATAGTTTGGGCTTAGTCGGCCTGACATTTCACCTCGGAGGGTTGTATGCCTATTCAGCTTGCAGATGGCGAACGCCTTAACCACGCGTATATACTCTCCGCGCCTCGGCGCGATGAGGCCGTCGGCGCCGCGCGGGAGCTTGCCGCGGCGGCGGTGTGCTCGTCGACGGGGCGTGTGCCCTGCCGCGCGTGCCGCGACTGCCGCAAGGCACTCGGCGGCATCCACCCCGACGTCACCTCCGTGCGCCGCCCCGTCGACGACAAGGGGCGCGCGAAAAAGGAAATCACCGTCGACCAGGTGCGCGCGCTGTCTGCCGACAGCGTCATCCTCCCCAACGAGGCCGCGCGCAAGGTGTACATCATCGAGGACGCGGATTTGATGAACCCGCAGGCGCAAAACGCCGCGCTCAAGCTGCTCGAAGAGCCGCCCAAGGGCGTCATCTTCATTTTGTGCGTTGAAAACGCGCAGGCGCTGCTGCCCACGGTGCGCTCGCGCTGCGCCGAGCGCATAGTCCGCCCGGCCGAGGTAAGCTCGGCGGACGGCGGTGCGGCGGCAAAGCTCGCCGAGGGATATCTTTCCGCCGTGGCGTCCGGCTCGGCGACCAAGCTGGCGACATTCTGCTTCAAAAACGAGGGCTTGGACAACCGCTCGGCGGTCGATTTCATCGACGCCGCCATCTCCCTCACGGCGGACATGCTCTGCCGCCGCCGCGCCGACATGGGGCTGTCCCGCGCCGCGCTCATGCACGTGTGTGAGCTTTTGCGCCGGTGCGAGGCGTATTTGAAGGTCAACACAGGAGTAAAACACATTTTCGGGCTTCTCGCGGTGGACTCGCTCCTCCCCGCCCCGCCCGACAGGAAGGAAAAATAATTGGCAAACGTAATAAGCGTAAAATTCAACAACCGGGGGAAGTGCTATTTCTTTGACCCCCGCTCACTCGCCATCAAAACCGGCGACAAGGTGATAGTGGAAACCTCCAAGGGGTTGGAAATCGCCGAGTGCTGCCACGGCTGCCACGAGGTTGACAACAGCGCCATTGTGCCGCCCCTGCGCCCCGTCGTGCGCAAGGCCACGGCGGACGATTTGCGCATCGAAGAGCTCAACCGCAAGCGCGAGCGCGAGGCGTTTGATATCTGCCGCCAAAAAATCGCCGAGCACGGGCTGGACATGAAGCTGGTGGACGTCGAGTGCAACTTTGAGGGGACGAAGACGCTGTTCTTCTTCACCTCAGACGGGCGCGTGGACTTTCGCGAGCTGGTCAAAGACCTCGCCGGGATATTCCGCAACCGCATCGAGCTGCGCCAAATCGGCGTGCGCGACGAGGCCAAGATGATCGGCGGCCTCGGCATATGCGGCCGGCCGTACTGTTGCAGCCGCTTTCTTGACGATTTTCAGCCGGTTTCGACCAAGATGGCCAAGGTGCAGTCGCTCTCGCTCAACCCCACCAAAATTTCCGGCAGCTGCGGGCGGCTGATGTGCTGCCTGCGCTATGAGCAGGACGCGTATGAAGACCTCATAAAGCACGTGCCCAAGCAGGGCGCATTCGTGGAGACCAAGGACGGCTACGGCACCGCCG
Organism: uncultured Oscillospiraceae bacterium; assembly: GCA_964644305.1. GTDB lineage: Bacteria > Bacillota > Clostridia > Oscillospirales > Oscillospiraceae > Limivicinus. The sequence continues at coordinate 15,788 of CAZXVA010000041.1, read as the reverse complement.
TGCAGGTCAATCTCCTGCGTCAAACCGTCAAGGTCAAGCTCGACGAGGACGGGGACGACACCCTGCGCACGTATAAATCCAACGAGCTGTGCGCTGTGCCCGGCGGCCGCCCCAAGGACGGCGAGGCGCCCCCCTCGGTGCTGCACTATGTCCCGGAGGAGAACGAGGACGACGAGCTTCTCAACCCCGTGGACGAGTGGACGATGCCCACCCTAGTCATCGACGACGCCGTCGTCGAGCCGAGCGAGCCGGTTGCCGAGCGCAAAAGCTCCAACCGCCGCCGCGGCAAGCGCGGCGGACGCGCCGCAAAGGGTGCTCGCTCCGGCGAGCACACCCCCAAGGCGGAAAAGCACGAAAAGGCCGACAAGGCCGACAAGCCCGAACGCGGCGAGCGCAGCGCCCCCCACGGCAAGACCGCCCCGCGCGCAAAGCATGACGGCGGCAAAGCCACCGTCAAGCCCGTCAAGCTCGACGCCAAGCCCACCGGCGGCGACGCCGCCCACGCCCCCGCCGCGCCCGACGGCGCGCAAAAGCCCGCCCGCTCACGCAACAACCGCCGCCGCAAATACTATCACGGCAAGGGCAAGGCAAAGGAATGATAATAATTTAAGAGTGTGCGGATTGCCCGCACACTCTTTTTATATGTATATATAATCTCAAATGAACACGTACTTGCCCAGCCGCTCGAACGCCTCGACGAGGCGCGTGGCGGGGAGGGCGAGGTTGATGCGGATGGTGTCCGGCCAGATGAACGCCTCGCCGTCCTGCCAAATCACGCCGCAGCGCACGCCCCGGTGCTGAAGCTCGCGTATGCTCACATCGTGCTCGCGGCAAAACTGCGCGCAGTCGAGATAGAGCATATACGTCCCCTGTGGGCGCATGACGCGCACGCCGGGGAAGTGCGCGGCGATGTAGTCACAGGCATAGCGCGCGTTTTCGTCGATGACGGCGCACATCTCGGCGCACCACGCCTCGCCCTCGGGCGAGTACGCGCCGACAAGGGCGCGCATGGACAGGACGTTGGGGTCATTATAATGGCTCATTTCGCCCTGCTTGCGCACGCGGTCGCGCAGATATTTGTCATAAATAATATGATAAGAGCCGACCAGCCCCGCGAGAGAGAAGGTCTTGCTGGGCGCATAAAAGGCGATTGTGCGGCGGCGGGCATCGTCGGAGACGGACTGGGTGGGCACGTGCTTGTGCCCCGGCATGATGATGTCCGACCAAATCTCATCGGAGATGACAAGGCAGTCATTGGCCGCGTACACCTCCATCGCGCGCTCAATTTCCCATCGCTCCCACACGCGGCCGCTGGGGTTGTGCGGCGAGCAGAACACCGCGAGGTGAATGTCCCCCTCGCGCAGGCGCCTGTCCATGTCGTCATAGTCCATGCGCCACACGCCCTCGGCGTCGCGCACGAGCGGCGAGTGGACAATTTCGCGCCCAAGGTCGGTGAGCGTGTGGGTGAAGCCGATGTACGTCGGCGAATGCAGCAGAATCTTGTCCCCCGGCGCGGAAAACGCCTGCACCGCGGAGCTGACGCCGCCAAGCACCCCGTTTTCATAGCCGATGTGCTCGGCCTTGAGGCCGACGGCGCCGTTGCGGCGCGTCTGCCATGAAATAATCGCGTCGTAATATTCACTCGGCAGGGCGAAATAGCCGAGAGAGGGCATGTCAAGCCGCTCGCGCATGGCGTCGAGAATGAACGGCGCGACGGGGAAGGCCATATCCGCCACCCACATCGGTATGCTGTCAAAGCCCGCGTCGGGCGTCACGCCCTCAAAGGGTATTTTGTCCGCCGCGATGGAGTCATGCCCGCGCCGGTCGAGAACCGTGGTGAAATCGTACTTCATCTTTGTTTCTCCTCACATAGCTCTTCGGCGCGAAAACGCGCCGAAGAATTTACTTTTTGTGCTTCAAGGCCATGAACAGCCGGGGCGTGGCGCGCCCGACGAAGGCGACCGCGCGGAACATCAAAAGATTCAGCCAAACGAGCTTCGTGTGCATCACCGCGCACATGATTTTCACCGGCGCACTGCCGAACGCGCCGCGCGAGCGGCGCTGAACCTGCGCGTTTTTGAGTATCGCGCGCACATAGGCGCGCTTGGCGGGGTAGTCGAGTGTGCAGCTGGGTGAAAACAGCGTCGTCATGCACGAGAATATGCTCTTGACGAACATATACCTGCACCCGGCGTCGTTTTTCGTGCCGAAGCGGGCGCACAGCGCCTGCATGCGCGTATCGGCGAGGCAGCAGACCTCCGGCTTTTTGTCGTAATAGCGGGAGATGAGACTCTCCCCCTCGTGCATCACATAAAAATACTTGCACTCCGGCAGCACGGCCACGCGCCCGGCGCGCTCCAGGCAGTCGAAGATGAACAGCCTGTCCTCGCCCCAGCGGTAGTCAAGAAAGCTCAGCCCATGCTGACGCAGAAGCGGCGCGGAGAAAAGCTTTGCCCACACCTGATTGAGCATGTTGGCCGTGTACAGTCTCGGCAGCGCCTCGCCAAGCGTCGCGCCGTCGAGCACGGCCTCCGGCTCGAAGTAATCCCGGCGCGTCCCGTCCGGGTTTGCAATCGTGAAGCCCATTATCACAAGCTCCGCCCCGCGAAATGCGCCCGTGAGGGCGTACTCCACCGTGTCCGGCGCGATGTGGTCGTCCGCGTCCACGAACATCACGTAGTCCGCGCGCGGGTCTATCTCGCGTATGCCGCGGTTGCGCGCCTCGGCAGGGCCGACGTTGGCAATGCTGACCAGCCGCGCGCGTTCATCGCCGCCGAAGGCGCGGCGCGCGGCGTCGGCCGTTGAGTCGGTCGAGCCGTCGTCCACCACGATAAGCTCCAAATTCCCGTGCGTCTGGCCGAGCACGCTTTCAATCGCGCGCGCAATATACTCCTCGGCGTTGAACGCCGGGATTATAAGCGAAACAAAGGGAGAATCCATTTACGCGTCCTTTCCCCTGCCGGCCGCGGCAGAGAGATAATCGTACATCGGCATGAGCGCCGTGAAATAATCCGCCAAAACGCCCGGCAGCTCGGCGGAAAACAGCTCCTCGCCGAAGTCGCGCGTGCAGTCTATGCCCGGCCGCTTGCGGTTGTACCACTTGCCGACAACGCCGTCATACTGCCCCTTGGGGCGCTTGTATTCCTCGCCCGACACCGAAAAGCCCTTGAGCTTTTCAAGCTTTTTGGCCATGCGCTCAAACGCGGCGGGGTTTGCGTCGATGCCGCGGCGAAACTCCTCCATCTGCGCGCTCGTGGCGCTGTAAAAGCCCATGCCCATGCTGTAATCCGACGCGCCCAGCTCAAACCAGAACATCGGCCCGTCGAGCAGCTTGTCATCGGCCTTTATCGAAAACCACAAATGGTCCTTGTACGGCCCGCTCCCATGCAGCCGCCGCGCGTCGCGATAAATGCGCGCCACGTGCAGCAGGAGGGGCTTGTCCGGGTTCTTGGCACAGGTCAGCTCATAAGTCTCCTGCGCCAGCGCCTTGAAGGGGCGGTTGAGCACCCGCTCAAACTGCTCCTTGTGCTCCAAAAACCAAGGCCGCTCGTTGTTGAACGCCAAATCCCACAAAAACTCGGACGTCTCTTGCGAAAAGCCCTCAAATTTATCAATAGTGTTTTTAATCATGCTCTTGCTTCTTTTCTTTGAATTTATACCGTGTCGGGTTATTATACCATACACGCCGCACTCTGTTCAAGGGCGAAGTTTATCCCCCGCGGCAGGGGATAAAATAACGGTTGTGTCTGTACAAATCTTTACGGCTATGGTAATATTATAAGCTGATGGGGTAGAATCTTTTCACCCCGATGTATGTTTAAAAACACGGCTTGTGCGGCGGCGCGCCGCACGGAGGATGAAGAATGAAAATAATAATTGCCGGTGCGGGCAAAAGCGGCTTCGCCGTGGCCAAGACGCTCTCCGAAGAGGGGCACGACATCACCGTCATTGACAAAAGCGGCGGGATAATCACGCAGGTTTCAAACGCCTTGGACGTTATATGCGTCGAGGGCAACGCCACCAACCCCGAATCGCTCATCGGCGCGGGCGCGGCGGAGGCTGAGCTCATCGTCGCCGCCACGCGCAGCGACGAGGTGAACATGATTTGCGGCATCGCCGCGCGCAAGCTCGGCACGCCGCACGTCATCGCGCGCATACGCGACCCGGAGTATATGACGCAGACGGCCTTTCTGCGCGAGACGATGGGGCTGTCCATGATAGTCAACCCCGAGCTTGAATGCGCGCGCGAAATTGCGCGCATACTGCGCTTCCCAAGCGCGGCGCGCGTGGACGTGTTCTCCAAGGGCAGCGTGGAAATCGTGGAGCACCGCGTGCTCCCCGGCGAGGCGCTTGACGGCCTCGCATTGAAAAACCTGTCGTCCATTGTCCGCGCGGCGGTGCTCATCAGCGTGGTCGAGCGCGAGGGCGAGGTGTTCATCCCCAACGGCGATTTCACCCTGCGCGGGGGCGACAAGCTCAGCATAACCGGCTCATCGCATGAGCTGAGAAAGCTTTTCACCGCCGTGGGCAAATACAAAAAGCCCGTGAAAAAGGTGCTCATAATGGGCGGCGGGCGCATCGCCGTTTATCTGACGACCATGCTGCAGGAGTCGGGCATGAGCGTGACGCTCGTCGAGCGCGACCGCGAGCGCTGCAACGCGCTGTGCGACCTCATCCCCGGCGCGAACATCATCCACGGCGACGCCACCAACAGCGACGTCTTGCAGGAAGAGGGCATACGCGCGGCCGACGCCTTCGTCGCCCTCTCCGGCGACGACGGGGACAATATCGTCACCTCCATGTACGCCAGCCAATGCAAGGTCGGCACGATAATCACCAAGGTCAACCGCGAGCACTTCACCGACATCATGGAAAGCTCCGGCCTTGACTGCATCGTGTCGCCCAAGGATCTCGTGGCGCAGCAGCTGGCGCGCTATGTCCGCGCGATGAGCAATTCCGCCGGCAGCAGCATGGAAACGCTTTATAAGCTGGCCGACGGGCGCGTTGAGGCGCTGGAGTTCACCGTGGGCGAGGGCTTTGCCGGCGCGGGGCAGACCCTGCGCGAGCTCAAGCTGCGCCGGGGCGTCCTCGTGTGCGCCGTCATTCGCGGCGCGAAAAGCATCATCCCCGACGGCAACACCGCCCTTTGTCCCAATGACCATGTTATCATCGTCGCCTCCGCCGGAGTGGTGAAAACCCTTGATGACATTCTCGCCTGATCAGGCGTGAGCCGAACATATAAATCATCATGAACAAAGCAATGACCGCCCACATACTGGGCAAGGTGCTTATAATATTTGCCGCCGTGATGCTTGTGCCGCTTGCGGTTGCCGCGTGGTACGGCGAGGGGTTGACGCCGTTTGCCGTGGGCGCGGCGGTGACTGCGGCGGCGGGGTTCGCGCTGCGCGCGATCCCCGCTCCCTCGCGCGAATATTTTTCGCGCGAGGGCTATGCCGCCGTGGGCTTGGCGTGGATATGCATGGGGCTTTTCGGCGCGATTCCGTTTGTGTTAAGCGGCGATATCCCCAGTTATATCGACGCCGTGTTTGAAACCGTGTCGGGGCTGACCACCACGGGCGCGTCCGTCGTGCCCGATGTCGAGGCCATGACCCGCTCCGGCCTGTTTTGGCGGCTGTTCACACACTGGATCGGCGGCATGGGTATACTGGTGTTCATGCTGGCGGTCATGCCGGCGGGGGATGCGCGCTCCATGCACATCATGCGCGCCGAAGTGCCCGGCCCGACTGTGGGCAAGCTCGTCCCCAAGGCGCGCCAAACCGCGCGCATACTCTATATCATCTACGCCGCGCTCACCCTCGTTGAGGCCGTGCTGCTGCTCTTGGGCGGCATGACGCCGTATGAGGCCGTGCTTCACGCCTTTGCCACGGCGGGCACGGGCGGCTTTTCCACGCGCGCCCTCTCCGTGGGGGCTTATAACAGCGTGTATATCGAGCTTGTCATCGGCGTGTTCCTCGTCATTTTCGCCGCGAACTTCAACCTTTATTATCTCATTTTGATCGGCCGGGCGCGCGACGCGCTGAAAAATGAGGAGCTGCACTGCTATCTCGGCATCCTCGCCGTTGCAACGCTCGCCATTGCCGGGTCAATCGCGGGCATGTACGGCGGCTTTGCCGCGGGTCTGCGCCACGCGTTTTTCAACGTGACCTCGATAATGAGCACCGCCGGCTTCGGCACGGTGGACTTCACCGCGTGGCCGAGCTTTGCGCAGTTTGTCCTCGTGCTGTTGATGTTCATCGGCGGCTGCGCCGGGGGCACGGGCGGCGGCATGAAGCTCAGCCGCGTGATGCTGCTGGTCAAGTCCTCCATGGCGGACATCGCCTCCACCCTCCACCCGCGCGAGGTGCACTCCGTGCGGCTCGACGGCAAGCGCGTCGGCGACGAAACTACCAAGGCCGTGTACTGCTATTTCTTCGCGTATATGTTCATTCTGCTTTTCGCCGGGCTTGTCACCTCGATAGACGGGCATGACTTCGCAACCAGCTTCACCGCCGCGCTCTCGTGCATGTCCAATATCGGCCCCGGCCTCGGCCTCATCGGCCCCATGGGCAGCTTCGCAATTTTCTCCCCCGGGGTGAAAATCGTGCTCACTGTCACCATGCTCTTGGGCAGGCTTGAAATTTATCCGATAATCATTCTCGCAAGTCCCCTGCTTTGGCGCAGAAAATAAAAACGACCCCTCGCGGCGCGGCCGCGACGGGGTGCAGAACAGGAAGCCGTATATGAATTACAGAATGGTTGCCCGCATCGCCTCCATGGTGCTTTTCATCTTCGCCGCGCTCATGCTTTTGCCGATAATCGTGTGTCTGTGCTACGGCGAGAGCGCGCGGGGCTTTGTCGCCGCGCTAGTGGCGACGGCGACGGCGGCGTGTGTGCTTTTCTTCGCCTGCAAGCCGCGCAACCGCGCCATATACTCACGCGAGGGCTTTGCCGCGGTGAGCGCGGCATGGCTGCTCATGGGGCTTTTCGGCGCGATTCCGTTCGCCGTTTCCGGCGATATCCCCAGCTATTTCAACGCCGTGTTTGAAACCGTGTCCGGCCTGACCACCACGGGCGCGTCCATCGTGCCCGATGTCGAGGCGATGAGCCGCGCGGGGCTTTTCTGGCGCAGCTTTTTGGAGTGGTTGGGCGGCATGGGCGTGCTGATTTTCATCATGGCGGTTTTGCCCATGGGCGGCGAACACTCCATGCACATCATGCGCGCCGAAGTGCCCGGCCCCACGGTGGGCAAGTTCGTCCCCCGCGCGGGGGACACCGCGCGCATACTCTATGTCATCTATGCCGCGCTCACTCTGGCCGAGACCCTGCTGCTCATTCTCGGCGGCATGACGCCTTATGACGCGCTTTTGCATGCCTTTGCAACGGCGGGCACGGGCGGCTTTTCCACCTACAACGCCGGCATCGCCGCCTTTGACAGCGTATATATCGAAATGGTGATCGCCGTGTTCCTTGCCCTCTTCGGCGTCAACTTCAACCTTTATTATCTCCTGCTCGTCGGGCGCGTGAAAAACGCGCTGAAAAGCGAAGAGCTGCACTGGTATTTCGGCATCATCGCCGTGGCCACCGTGTCCATCGCCGTTGGGCTTATCCCGCGCTACGGCGGCATGGTCACCGCGCTGCGCCACGCGTTTTTCAACTCCGTCAGCCTGATGAGCACCGCCGCCTTTTTCACCGTCCACACAACCGACTGGCCGCAGTACACGCGCATCATTCTCGTGTTCCTTATGTGCATCGGCGGCTGCGCGGGCAGCACCGGCGGCGGGCTGAAGGTCAGCCGCGTGCTCTTGCTGTTCAAAACCGCCGCTGTGGACATTCGCCGGGTGCTCCACCCGCGCGAGGTGCGCCGCGTCCAGCTTGACGGCCGCCGCGTCGACGAGGGCACCACCAAGGCCGTATACTGCTTCTTTTGGCTGTATTTCGTCATCATCCTCTCCACCACACTTGTCGTGTCGTTCGACGGGTTTGACTTCGCCACTTGCCTCACGGCCGCCCTCTCCTGCATGTCCAACGTCGGGCCGAACCTCTCTCTGGCCGGTGTCGGCACGAGCTATCTCATGTTCTCCCCGTTCACGCGCCTTGTCATGATGGCCGTCATGCTCCTCGGCAGACTGGAGATTTACCCCCTGCTCATTCTCCTCGCCCCCTCGGTGTGGAAAAAGAAATGAAATATTTTATATACGCAAAAAATCGCCCGCTCAACCGAGCGGGCGATTTTTATATCTTGCTGTGTATTACTTGAGGTTCTCGTCCATGTTGATTGCGCCGGAGAGGTCGACGGAGGTTGCGCCCTCGGTCTCCTGCTCGAAGACGTAATCCTTGCCGGGGAGGATGGCGTTGAGCGTGATGCCGACGATGGAGGCGACAGCGAGGCCGGACAGGCTCACGATGCCGATCTGGATGTTGCCGGTGTAGCTGATGCCGATTGCAAGCACGAGGATGAGCGCGGCGATGATGACGTTTCTGGTGTTGGTGAAGTCAACGCGGTTTTCCACAACGTTGCGCACGCCGACTGCGGAAATCATACCGTAGAGGATGAGGGACACGCCGCCGATGGTCGCGGTGGGCATTGCGGAGACGAGCGCGGCGAACTTCGGGCAGAAGGAGAAGACAATCGCGATGACAGCCGCGATGCGGATGACGCGCGGGTCATAGACCTTGGAGAGTGCGAGCACGCCGGTGTTCTCGCCGTAGGTGGTGTTGGCCGGGCCGCCGAAGAGAGCGGCGAGAGAGGTGGCAAGACCGTCGCCGAGGAGGGTGCGGTGCAGGCCGGGGTCGGTCATGTAGTTCTTGCCGACGGTGGAGGAGATGGCGCAGATGTCGCCGATGTGCTCGACCATGGTGGCGAGGGACAGGGGGACGATGGTGAACACGGCGGAGAGGAGAAGCGCGGTGTCAACTTCGCCTGCGAACAGACCGAACACGGTGCTCTCCCACTTGACGGGGATGCCGACCCAGGCGGCCTGAGACACGGCGGTCACGACGGCCTCGCGCTCGGCGGGGTCAACGATGAGGGCGAAGATGTAAGAGCCGACAACGCCCAGGAGGATGGGGATGATCTTGGCCATGCCCTTGCCCCAGATGTTGAAGCCGATGACAATCGCGATGGCGACAACGGCCACGAGCCAGTTGCCGGTGCAGTTGTTGATAGCGGAGGAGGAGAGCGTCAGGCCGATGGAGATGATGATGGGGCCGGTGACGATGGGCGGGAAGAAGCGCATGACCTTTTTCACGCCGAAGCCCTTGACCAGTGCCGCGAGCACAACGTACATCAAGCCCGCGATCAAAACGCCGAAGCAGGCGTAAGGCAGCAGGGAGTTGTCAACCGTGCCGTCGGACAGGGTGCGGATGGCGTTGTAGCCGCCGATGAACGCGAAGGACGAGCCGAGGAACGCGGGAACCTTGCCCTTGGCAAGCAGGTGGAACAGCAGAGTGCCGATGCCGGCGAAAAGCAGCGCCGTGGCAACGTCAAGGCCGGTCAGCGCCGGGACGAGCACGGTTGCGCCGAACATGGCGAACATGTGCTGGAAGCCCAGCAGCAGCATCTTGGGCGCGCCAAGCTCGCGCGCGTCGTAAATCGGGCCTTCAATAACGGTTTTTTTCATTCAATTTACCTCTCTCTGTAGATATTTGATTGAATTTATAAAAGCGGCTTTTGCCGGTTTTATCAGGTGTTGTCCATGAGGTACACGCCCGTTTCCCCGTCGTATTCGGGCAGGCGCACCTCAACCAGCTCGCTGCGCGAGGTGGGAATGTTTTTGCCGACGTAGTCGGCGCGGATGGGCAGCTCGCGGTGGCCGCGGTCTACCAGCACGCCGAACTGGATGCTTCTCGGTCTCCCGCAGGAGAACACCGCCTCAATCGCGGCGCGCGCCGTGCGCCCGGTGAACAGCACGTCGTCCATCAGCACCACGTCCTTCGCGTTCACGTCGAAATCAAGCTCGGCGCGGCGCACAAGCGGGCTGTCGGTGATCGTGGTCAAATCGTCGCGGTAAAAGCCGATGTCGATGCTCCCACAGGGGACGCTCATCCCCTCGATAAGCTCGATGTTCGCCCTCACCATGCGCGCGATCGGCTCGCCCCGGCGGCGTATGCCCACCAGCACCACGTTTTCCACGCCCTTGTTGCGCTCGGCAATCTCGTGCGAAATTCTCATCAGCGCGCGTTTGAGCGCGGCCTCGTCCATTATCTGTGCTTTCAGCTTCATTCGCGCTCACCCCCGCCCGATGTCATAATCCGGCGCGGGCAAAAAATAAATGCCCTGTCGAACGCGACAAGACACACAAACCACGCGCCGGGCACACCTCGCCCGCGCTCACGCTATGTGGGATCTTGCCGGTCTCTCTGTACCGCCGCTTAAAGAATCCTTTTCACTCGGCCTTTGGGCGCACTCGTCGCCCTTTTTACAGGCCATTGGCATTATAACCGACCTTGCCCCAAATTGCAAGCCCCTTTTTTCAAAACAGTTTTTTGTACAAACTGCGAAAATCCCGACCCGCCGTTTTGTCGCATTTGCCTACTTCCCCAGCGTAAGCCAATATAACTCGCGTATATTTTTATATAAAACCATTGACAAAGTTTCGCCCCGGTGGTATAGTGTAAGGCGTAGAGAAGGATGACACGTGAATTGTGCTGATTATAAAATGAATTATAAATAAAAACGGGGTAAAAGCTATGAAAAAGACATTATACAGCCTCATGCTCAATGACGAGGTCGTGCGCGAGGTTGACGCGCTGGCTCACCGCATGGGCACGAGCCGCTCCGCGCTCATCAACAGCATTCTCGCCGAATACGTCAATTACACCACGCCCGAACGCCGCATTAACGACGTGCTCTCCGCCATTGAACAGCTCATGGCGCCCTCGCGCGAGCTTGTGCCCTTTTTCGCACCGAACACGTTTTCCATGTCGCTGAAAAGCTCGCTTGAATATAAATACCGCCCCACGGTCAAGTATGAGGTCGCGCTCGTCCCCGGCGGGGAGGACGCGATTGGCGAGCTGTCGGTTGTATTTCGGACGCAGTCGGCCGCGCTCATCGGCGCGATGACGGAGTTTTTCCGCCTGTGGAAGGACATTGAGGGGCGCTTGCTTTGTCCCTTGACGGGGGCGCGGATAGATTACGCGCTGTATGACGGCAAATTCGTCCGCACTCTCTCCGCGCCGGAGCGCGACTGCACCGCCGACGAGCTGGCCGACGCCATCAGCCGCTATGTCACGCTTTTCGACAAGCTCATGAAGGGCTACCTTTCCTCGCGCTATGACGCGCACGACGTTGAGGCCGCCTATTATTCCAATCTCATCAACAGCCCCATTCATATTTAATATAGTAAACACTGTCGCATCAGAGGAGTTGATTTCATGAACGCGCAGAATTACACGCAGAAAACCATAGAGGCCGTTCAAACCGCGCAGGCAATGGCGGAGGAAAATCACAACAATTATATAATGCCCGAGCATTTGCTCTATGCCCTCATCGACCAGGACGGCGGGCTGATTCCGTCGCTTTTGGGCAAAATGGGCGTTGACTGCAACGCCATGCTCGCCGAGCTGGACGCGGCCATCGCGCAGCTGCCCAAAGTGGGCGGGGCGTCGACGCAGGTTTATCTCTCCCCGGAGGCTGACCGCCTCATCAAGTCCGCCGAAAAGGCCGCGAAATCCATGGGGGACGAATATGTCTCCGTGGAGCATCTGATGATAGGCGCGTTTGCCGCCGCCACCCCCGCCATCAAGCGCATTTTCGCCGACCACGGCATCACCAAGTCCGCCTTCACCGCCGAGCTTGCCAAGGTGAAAACCGCCCCCGTCACGGGCGACAACCCCGAAAGCACATACGACGCCCTCGCCAAGTACGGCACCGACCTCGTCAAGCGCGCGCGGGAAAACGAGCTTGACCCCGTCATCGGCCGCGACAGCGAGATACGCAACGTCATCCGCATTCTCTCCCGCAAAACGAAGAACAACCCCGTCCTCATCGGCGAGCCCGGCGTCGGCAAAACCGCCATCGCCGAGGGCTTGGCGCAGCGCATTGTGCGCGGCGACGTGCCGGAGGGGCTGAAAGACAAGACTATATTCTCCCTCGACATGGGCGCGCTCATCGCGGGCGCGAAGTACCGCGGCGAGTTTGAGGAGCGCCTCAAGGCCGTGCTGGAGGAAATCCGCCGCAGTGAGGGCGGCATAATCCTCTTCATCGACGAGCTGCACACCATCGTCGGCGCGGGCAAAACCGAGGGCAGCATGGACGCGGGAAATCTATTGAAGCCCATGCTCGCCCGCGGCGAGCTGCACTGCATCGGCGCCACCACGCTGGACGAATACCGCAAGTATATCGAAAAGGACGCCGCGCTCGAACGCCGCTTCCAGCCCGTGCAGGTGGACGAGCCGACCGTCGAGGACACCATCTCCATCCTCCGCGGGCTCAAAGAGCGCTATGAGGTCTACCACGGCGTGCGCATTCACGACAGTGCCCTCGTTGCCGCCGCCACGCTCTCCAACCGCTATATTTCCGACCGTTTTCTCCCCGACAAGGCCATTGACCTTGTCGACGAGGCCTGTGCCCTCATCCGCACGGAGATTGACTCCATGCCCGCCGAGCTTGACGACATGCGCCGGCGCATAATGCAGCTTGAAATCGAGGAGATGGCGCTGAAGAAAGAGGACGACGCCCTCTCCGTCGACCGGTTGACGAAGCTGCGCGCAGAGCTTGCGGAGCTGAAGGACGACTATAACGCGCAAAAGGCGCGTTGGGAGAGCGAGAAGCAGGGCGTGGACGAGGTGAAAAACCTCAAGGCCGAGCTTGAACGCCTCCACGCCGAAATTGAAAGCGCGCAAATGCGCTATGAATATGAGCGCGCGGCCAAGCTGAAATACTCCGACCTCCCCGCGCTTGAAAAGCGCTTGGACGAGGCCGAGCGTGCCGCCGAGGAAAGCCGCGGCCGCTCCATGCTGCACGACACCGTCACCGAGGAGGAGATTTCCTCCATCGTGGCCAAGTGGACGGGCATTCCCGTCGCCAAGCTCATGGAGAGCGAGCGCGAAAAGCTTTTGCACCTCGACGATTTTCTCCACAAGCGCGTCATCGGCCAGAATGAGGCCGTGCAAAAGGTCACCGAGGCGATTCTGCGCTCGCGCGCGGGCATCGCCGACCCCAACCGCCCCATCGGTTCGTTCTTGTTCCTCGGCCCGACCGGCGTGGGCAAGACCGAGCTCGCCAAATCCCTCGCCGAGTGCCTTTTTGACGATGAGCACAACCTTGTGCGCATCGACATGACCGAGTATATGGAAAAGTTCTCCGTCTCGCGTCTCATCGGCGCGCCTCCGGGGTACGTGGGCTATGACGAGGGCGGCCAGCTCACCGAGGCCGTCCGCCGCAAGCCGTACAGCGTGGTGCTGTTCGATGAAATCGAAAAGGCGCACCCGGATGTTTTCAACATTCTCCTGCAAATCCTTGACGACGGCCGCATCACCGACTCTCAGGGGCGCACGGTGGACTTCAAAAACACCGTCATCATCCTTACCTCCAACCTCGGCAGCGCCCACCTTTTGGACGGCATCACCCCCGACGGCGAAATCTCCCCCACCGCACAGAACGCCGTCATGGCGGAGTTGAAGTCCGCGTTCCGCCCGGAATTTTTGAACCGGCTCGACGAGATAATCATGTTCCACCCGCTCACGCAGTCGGATCTTGCCTCCATCATCGACATCATGGTCGCCTCACTCCGCGCCCGGCTCGGCGAAAAGCAGTTGGGGCTTGAGCTCACAGACGCGGCCAAAGCGCTCATCATCGAGCGCGGGTATGACCCGCTGTACGGCGCGCGCCCGCTGCGCCGCTATCTCCAGTCCGGCGTAGAAACCCTCGTCGCCCGCGCCATCCTCTCCGGCGCCCTCGAACCGGGCGCAACCATAACCATTGACGCGCAAAACGGCGAGCTCCTGTGCCGCTGACGTTCGAGCAAATAATTCATCCTCCCTTGCGGGCGGCAAAAGCCGCCCGCGATTTTTCACAGTTGACCTTCATCGGTATATGTGATATTTTCTAATAAAACACCACGGGGGCGCGGAGTGTGTGCCGCGCCGGGGAGGGCGCATGATATTATCCGAAAAACAGATTGAACTTCAAAAGGAAATTCGCGAATTTGCCGAGCGGGAGTTCACGGCGGGGCTTCTCCGCCGGCTGGACGAAAGCGGCCGATTCGATTGGGAAGTATACAACAAAATGGCGCAGGCAGGGCTGATGGGCGTGACCGTCCCCGCCGAGTACGGCGGGCGCGGCGAGGGCGCGACGGCGCACGTGCTGCTCATGGAAGAGCTTGCCCGCGTCAGCCCGGTTTTGAGCCTTTACGCCAACGGCGCAAACTCCCTCGGCTCAGGGCCGCTGCTCGCCTGCGGCAGCGCGGCTCAGCGCGCGAAATACTTGCCCGACGTCGCGTCGGGCAAGACTCAGCTCGCCTTTTGCCTGACCGAGCCGGGCGCGGGGTCTGACGCCGGGGCGCTCGCCACCGCCGCCGTCGACGGCGGGGACTGCTATGTCCTCAACGGGCGAAAGCGCTTTGTCTCCGGCGCGCCGATGGCGGACTATGCCCTCGTTTTCGCCCGCACCGACCCCGCCGCCACGGGCAACCGGGGCATATCGCTTTTCATCGTGGACATGCGCCTCGACGGCGTCACGCTCGGCGCGGAAGAGGACAAAATGGGCATGCGCGGCTACCCCACCTGCGACATTGTCCTTTCCGACGTGCACGTGACGAAGGACTGTCTGCTCGGCGAGCTTCACGCGGGCTTTGCCGCCGCGATGAAGACGCTCGACGGCGGCCGCCTCGGCATTGCGGCGCAGGCGCTGGGCATTGCGCAGGGCTGTCTCGACGAGGCCGTGGCCTATGCAAACGAGAGGCGGCAATTCGGCCAAGCCATCGGCAAATTTGAGGGCGTCGGCTTCATGCTCGCCGACATGGCCACCGAGCTACAGGCCGCGCGCGAGCTGGTTTACGCCGCCGCCGCGCTCAAAGACGCCGACAGTCCCGATGCCCCCGTCCGCTGCGCCATGGCCAAGTATTACGCCGGGGAGATGTGCAACCGCGTCGCGTACAAGACCATGCAGATTTTCGGCGGATACGGATACATCAAAGGCTCTAAAATCGAGCGCCTTTACCGCGACGCGCGCGTGACCAGCATTTACGAGGGTACATCGCAGATTCAGCAGCTTGTCATCTCCCGCCACCTCCTCAAATCCGCGCCCCGCCCCGCTGCCGCGCCCGCCGGCGCGGACGCTCACACCGAGATAGAACAGACAATGGCGGAAATCGCGCGCCGCGCGGCGCGCGACGGGCGCGGCGTCATCGTCGCCGTCGGCATGGGGATACATGCCGACCCCCGGCGCGGCATCGCCCTCGCGGCCGAGCTTGCCGCCGCCCTCGGCGGCACGGTGTGCTGCACGCGCGACGTGTCGGACGCGCAGTGGCTGGACGCGGCGCACATGATAGGTCAAACGGGCATAACCGTCCGCCCGGCGGTGTACATCGCGCTGGGCGTGTCGGGCGCGGTTCAGCACCGTTGCGGCGTGAAGGACGCGGGGCTGGTCGTCTCTGTCAATGTCGACCCCGCCGCGCCCATGAGCGCCGAGGCCGACATCGCCCTCACGGGCGACCTGTTTGACATCGTCCCCGCAATGCTCGCCGTTGCCAAGTCAAAATAACGCAAAAACGGAGTGCCCCGGCACTCCGTTTTGCTATGGGTATACATTTATAAAATCTATAAAAATTTATAAATAAGTATACTAT
>CAZXVA010000040.1:9533-19069 GCA_964644305.1 uncultured Oscillospiraceae bacterium | reverse complement strand
GAATGGGATGGATTTCGACATGAGCCGCAAGGACAACAAGAAAAATAAATACGGCGGTGACGAGCTTTCCGTGGACGAAATTCTTTCCGAGTTCCATTCGGGGGCGCTGTTCGACGATTTTGATTACGACGTGAGCGAAAGCGCGAGCAAGCGCCGCGATGAGCCGGAGTATGCACCGGAGATTGACAGCCGCTTCAACATCGGCGCGCACCGCGCCGCCGAAAAGCGCACAGAGCGCGAATTCGATTTGAGCCGCGATGAAAACTACACCCCGCCCGAAACGCGCGGCAATTATGACGACGCGTGGGACGACGGCGACGATTACGCCGCCGAGGAACAAGCAGCCAAGGCCAAGTTCTCTTTCGGCAAGAAAAAGGGCAAGAAGAGCAAAAAGTCTTACCAGCCCAAGTACATCGCCCAAGAAGAGGACGAAGAGGACAGCTTTGCAAAGGGCTTCCGCGACGTCACGGGCGAGCTGCACGGGTACGCCGAGGCGGCGGACTATGCCGCCGAATTCGGCGACACGCTGAGCGATGAGGAGCTTTCGGAGTCGGCAACCATGCCGTCGTTCTCGGAATACATCGCGTCGGTTTTCGCAAGCGTATTCTTCCGCCTGCGCGGGACGCACAAGGGCGAATCGTCCGAGACCATGTCGGACGAGGATGAGGATCTCGGCCCTGAGGTGAGCTGCGCGACGGCGTCGAAATACTACGGCTCGCATGTGCACTCCGCGCGCCTGCGCACCCGGATTGCGGCGGGGCTGCTGGTGTTCATGATTTACATATCGCTGGGTCTGCCGATTCCGGGCATGCTGGGATATCTCCCCGTGACGGCGGCAACCTGCCTTGCAATGCAATTGACGATAATGCTGCTGGCGCTTGACAGCGTGACGACCGGGCTTTTGAAGCTGGGTCGGCTGCAGATGGGCGCGGACACGCTGGCGGTGCTCTCGTGCATCATCACCTCGATTGACGCGGCGATGGTGGCAACGGGCAGCGCAAGCGGCAGCCACATCCCCCTTTGTGCGGTGTCCAGTCTGTCCCTCGTGGGCGTGATGCTCTCTTCCCTGTTGGGTATTCGCGCACTGCGTAAATCTCTGCGCGTGCCGATGATTGCAAAGCGGATTTACAGCATCGTCGGCGACAACGGCGTGAACGCCGGAGACGTGACGCTGTTGAAAACCTCTCGCCCCGCGACGGGCTTCGTCCGCCGCTGTGAAGAGGCGGGGCCGGACGAAACGCTGTACGCCAAGCTCTCCCCGTTCTTCCTCGTGGCGGCGATGGTGCTGGCGCTGATAGTGTCGGCAGTGTCGAAGAATTACTTTGATATAATTTACATTTTCTCCGCGGTTCTTGCACCGGCTGCGCCGATGACGGCGCTGATGTGCTTTGCACTGCCCTATTTCATGGGCGCGATGAAGATTTTCTCCAGCGGCGCGGCAATAGCGGGCTGGTCGGGACTTTGCGACATCGGGCAGAGCAACAACATCATCGTGACCGACCGCGACCTTTTCCCGGAGGGCAGCATTTCAATCGAGTCCATCCGTATTTTCGCCGATGAGGACGCGCAGAAGGTCATATCCTACGCCGGGACAATGATAATCGCCTCCGGGTGCTCGATGGGGAAGGCATTTTCCGACGAGATGGAGCAAAACGGCTGCACGGTGCAGCCGATGGCAGGGTTTGAATACCTCTCCGGCGGCGGCATGAAGGGCATTATCGACGGGCACGTCGTCCTGTGCGGCAGCAGCGACCTGATGCGGCTGATGAACGTGCGCATTCCGTTCCGCCTCGTGGACAAGACCACGGTGCTGCTGGCCATCGACGGGATACTCTATGGCATATTCTCAATGAGCTATGAGCCGCTGCCGCAGGTGCGCAAGGCGCTTGTGGAGCTGATGCGCTCAAACCGCCACCCGATTTTCGCACTGCGTGACTTCAACATCACGCCCGAAATGCTCAAAAGCACGTTCGACATCGCAACCGACGGGTATGACTTCCCGCCCTACGTCGAGCGCTTCAAGATCACCGAAACACAGCCGTCCGAAAGCAGCAAAATCGCGGCGGTCGTGTGCCGGGAGGGTCTTGCCCCCGTGACGAGCATGGCCGACACGGGCAAAAGCATCTACACCGCCACGAGGATAAACATCCTCATCACTCTCCTCGCCGCCGCGCTGGGCATGGTGATAATCTTCACCAAGATGCTCGCCACGGGCAGCATAAGCCTGGGATTCATCCTGCTTTACATGCTGATAACGGCGATACCGGTGCTGGCAGTGTCGGTGTTCATGAAATTCTGACAACACTCTTTACGCAAGGGGTCACCGTCTCAGGTGGCCCTTTTTGCCGCCCTGCCGGGGCTGACGAAAGGGACAAAAAATATTAAGCGGCCAATTATTGAAATTATAGTTGCAAAGATGGGGGAGGTTAGTGTATAATAGGCTGGAATGCTGAAATGTCAGTTATAATTTTTCATATTCTTTATTAGCACATATTTTGACAGAGAGGAAGCAACAAATGGAAACCAAAAACATCCGCAACATCGCCCTGCTGGGGCACGGCAACAGCGGCAAGACCAGCCTTGTGGAGAGCATGCTGTTCGTCACCGGCGCAATTGACCGCATGGGCAAGGTCAGCGACGGCAACACCGTGTGCGACTATGACGCCGAGGAGATCAAGCGCCAAATCACCATTTCCACCTCCATCGCCCCCGTCAACTACGCAGGGTGCAAAATCAACGTTCTTGACTGCCCCGGCTACTTCGACTTCGCAGGCGACGTGCTGAGCGCCATTCGCGCGGTCGAGTGCGGCGTGATTCTTTGCTCGGCCAAGGACGGCATCTCCGTCGGCGCTGAGCGCTCTTGGAAATATCTCAAGGCCGCGAACCTGCCGACCATGTTCTGCGTGTCCAAGTGCGATGAGGAGCACGGCGATTACTATGCAGTTGTGGACGCTCTGAAGGCCAAGTACGGCTCTATCGTGTGCGCTGTCACCGCCCCCATGTCCGACGGCACGGGCGTCATCGACGTGGTGCACAACGTCGCATACAAAACCAACGGCGCAAAGGTCGCGAAGGTCGATGTCCCCGCGGCTGACGCCGACAAGATCGCCGAGCTGCGCGAGGCGTTGATGGAGACCGCCGCCGGCGCCACCGAAGAGCTGATGGAGAAGTTCTTCGAGACCATGGAGCTGAGCGAGGAAGACATGATCGCCGGTATCAAGGCCGGTTTGAAGGATCGCTCCGTCATCCCCGTGTTCGCCTCCGCCGCAATGAGCAACATCGGCACCGAGGCCATGCTTCAGGGCATCGTGGACTACGTCTCCGCCCCGGAGGACAAATCCGGCGAGCCGACCCTCGGCTTCGTTTTCAAAACCGTTTCCGACCAGTTCGGCAAGTACAGCTTCGTCAAGGTCATGAGCGGCACTGTCACGGGCGATATGTCCCTGCGTGATGTGCGCTCTGCCAGCACCGACAAGCTCGGCCGCCTTTACACCATGTGCGGCAAGAAGAACACCGAGGTCAAGGATTGCTGCTGCGGCGACATCGTGGCCGTCGGCAAGATGGATTGGAAAACCGGCGACAGCGTTTGCGACCCGAAGAACGAGGTCGAGCTGCCCGCAATCGAGATTCCCGAACCGTGCTACTCCATGGCCATCTCCCCCAAGACCAAGGGTCAGGACGACAAGGTCGCGGCCGGTCTTGCAAGACTGAATGAAGAAGACATCTCCTTCACCCTCGTCAACAACGCCGAGACTCACCAGATGGTCATCTCCGGCGCGGGCGACATTCAGGTTGACGTTCTTTGCGCCAAGCTCAAGAGCCGCTTCTCCGTCGAGACCGAGCTCAAGCCCGCGCGCGTGGCTTACCGCGAGAAGATCAAAGGCAAGGTCGAGGCTCACGGCCGCCACAAGAAGCAGTCCGGCGGTTCCGGCCAGTTCGGCGACGTGTGGATTCGCTTCGAGCCGCAGGAAGAGCAGGACGAAATGATCTTCGCCGAGGAAGTGTTCGGCGGCTCTGTCCCCAAGAACTTCTTCCCGTCCGTTGAAAAGGGTCTGCGCAACGCAGTCGTCAAGGGCGTTTTGGCGGGCTATCCCCTCGTCGGCCTCAAGGCCACGCTGTACGACGGCTCTTACCACCCCGTTGACTCGAACGATATGGCGTTCCAGACGGCGGCGCGTCTAGCCTATCAGGACGGTATCCCCAAGGCAAAGCCCACCATTCTTGAGCCCATCGGCCTGCTCCAGGTCACCATCCCCGACGCAAACCTCGGCGACATCATGAGCGACATCAGCTCCAAGCGCCGCGGCACCGTGCTGGGCATGACCGCCGAGGACGGCATGCAGACCGTCGAGGCCGAAGTTCCCATGGCCGAGATGAGCTCTTACACCATCGACCTGCGCTCTATGACTCAGGGCCGCGGCTCGTTTGCCTGCAAGTTCATCCGCTATGAGGAAGCCCCCGGCAACGTGCAGCAGAAGGTCATCGAAGAAGCCAAGGCTCTTGCCGAGGCCGAAGGCTGATAGCCGACAAATAAAACATAATCCGGCGGGCTTTTCGGCCCGCCGGTTGTCTAACGGCGCAATTTTCGCCGACTGACGATTACCGCCGACAAGGAGAGATTCGCATGTCAAGCAAATGGACTACATTCAAAAACCTCGGCTGGGCGATTGGCATCGTGGTGTGCCTCGCCGCGCTTTTGGTGGGCGTGGTGATTGCGAGCGTGAACCGCTACAGCGGCGACTCGTTTTCCGGCTCGACGACGCTCAACGCCGAAACCGTGGACAAGAGCGACAATGTCACACGGCTCTCGCCCGGCGACGGCACGGCCAACGTGAACGGCTCACTCAACACCCTGCCGCAGACGCCCGACGCGGGTCAGGAATACCTCGACCGGTTGACGTTTCTTTGCGACAGCTCGTTCATCGGTGTGCGCGATTACGGCTTGCTCTCCGGCGGGACTGCCACCACGCAGGTTTGGGGCACGGACACGGGCACTTTGCGCGTGGCGGATTTGACAAGCGCGAACATCGTCTATCCCTCCGACGGGTCGAGCATCAGCATCGCTGACGCGGCGATGATTGCAAAGCCGGAGATACTGGTTGTCAGCGTGGGGCAGGACGGCCTGAACGCCGTGGACGCGGCGTCATTCAAGACAAGCTATGCCGCGATGATAACCTCGATTCAGCAGGCAAGCCCCGACACCAAGATAATCTGCTGCTCGATAAGCTCAGTTTCGACGAGCTATAGCGGCACGGACGCGCTCACCACCATCATGATTAGCGACGCCAACGACTGGCTGCGCGAGGTGTGCTCGGCCACGGGCGTGTACTTCACCGACTCCGGCAAGGCCGTCGGTGACGGCACGGGCAGCGCGCTGGAAAGCTATCTCTCCTCCAACGGAAAGACGCTCAACTCCGGCGGCATAAACGAAATTCTCACCCACCTCCGCACTCACGCACTGACGTGACGTTATGTGGATATGAAAAAGGCTTGTTGCGCGAGCGCGCAGCAAGCCTTTTTTGTGTTTTATCTCTTTCCTATTCTCTCCACATCACTTTTTCTTTGCGCTGTCTTTGCTGGCGGCGATTACGATGGACGAGAGGGCGATGAGGGCGATTACGTTGGGGATGACCATGATGAAGTTGAACATGTCGGTCAGCTCCCAGACGAGGTCGTTGGAGAGGCAAGAGCCGAGGAAAATGAACGCCACGGCAATGACGGAGTAGACGGGGACGGCCTTTTTGCCGAAGAGGTATTCCACATTGACCTTGCCGAAGAAGTTCCAGCCGATGACGGTGGAAAAGGCAAAGAAGAACAGGCATATCGCGACGAAAATCGGGCCGAACTTGTCACCGAGGATATAGGAGAAGGCGAGCTGAGCCATGTTGGTTTTGCTGATGCCCTCGGCCGCGCCGGTGGCAAGAGGGCCGTTGCCGGCGTAGAGCGTGGAGATGACGACGAGGGCGGTCATGGTGAGGACGATGAAGGTGTCAAAGAACAGGCCTATCATGGCAACCGTGCCCTGCTCATGCGGCTTTTTGACGTTGGCCATGGCGTGAGCGTGCGGCGTCGAGCCCATACCGGCTTCGTTGGAGAACAGGCCGCGCTTCGCGCCCTGGCTTATCGCGGTTTTGATGGCGTAGCCGATGCTGCCGCCGATTATCGCGTTGGGCATGAAGGCATACTTGAAAATCATTCCGATGGCTTCGGGCAGGTACTCGGCGCGGGCAACGAGAATGACAAGGCCGCCGATGATGTAAAGCCCCGCCATGAAGGGCACCATTTTCTCCGTGACGGAGGCGATACGCTGAATGCCGCCGATGAAAATGACAACGGCGATTATCGTGACGAACACACCGGCAACCCACGCGGGAATGCCGAACGCGGTGGCGCAGGTTTCGCCGATGGAGTTGGACTGCACCATGCAGCCCATGAAGCCGAGCGCGAGGATGAGCGCGACGGCGAAAAAGCCCGCGAGGAACTTGCCGAACGCATTGGGGAACGCGCGGCGGATATAATAAACAGGGCCGCCGTGAATGCTGCCGTCGGGCGATACTTCACGCGTTTCCTGCGCGAGGACGGCCTCGGCGTATATCGTGGCCATGCCGAAAAACGCGATTATCCACATCCAAAAGATCGCCCCCGGCCCGCCGATGAGTATCGCGCCGGACGCGCCGATGATGTTGCCCGTGCCGACCTGCGCGGCGATGGCCGTGGCGAGCGCCTGAAACGAGCTTATGCCGTGGCTCTGCTTGCCGCCGTGGAGCGAGAAGTTGCCGAAGGTGCGATTCCAGCCCTCTTTGAAGCAACGAATCTGCACGAATTTGGTTTTGATTGTGAAGAAAAGACCCGTGCCGACGAGCAGGACGATGAGGATATAGTCCGACAGGTACATGTTGATTTTTTGCACAATGCTGAGTAACGACATTTCTTTTTCCTCCTGATTAAAAAAAATAAAGTTGCCGACAAAACAGCAACTCCGGAAAATGAGCATCAGACACTTGAAACGGAAATGTCATTAACTCGCTCTGTCCTTTGGCCTGAGAGATTCGAGCTTGCGCTCTTGCACCTTCGGCACCCGTGAGGGATTCTCCAGAGTTTCCTCCGCCGACAGTCTCTTGCGATCCTGCGGGCTTCAACGGAATTATTTTGTTGTGATGTTAATATAGCATACCGCTGAGAAAAATGCAAGTATTTTGATGTAATTTGGCAATGTGTTAAAGAATCGGAATTGTATGCCGCAAATTATAGTAAGTTGCGCATAAAAATGCAGGGCGATTCGGGCGGGCACTCCCCTGTTCGCGCGCCTTTGCGGCGGGGACGGGGTGAATTGGCGGCGGGGTGATGTCGGAATATCTATAATTAACAATTTCGTGATGTTTTGGTGTTGTATTGTGATAAAATTGCTCCATAAGAAAATTCATTTTAGCAGGGTGAGTAAATGAGAGAACGTTTGGCGCGGTTCATGGCCGGTCGAAACGGCAATGACCAGCTGAATATGTTTTTGCTGGTGGTGGATTTGATCCTTCTGCTGCTGGCAAGCTTTATAAAGAGCATCAGCGGTTTGATTTATCCGTTGGTGATGGTGCTTCTTGGGTACACCTATTTCCGCATGTTTTCCCGCAATGTATACAAGCGGCGCGAGGAGAACGGCAAGTATATGCGCCTGAAGTACAAGTTCGACGCGTGGTGCCGTCTGCGCCGCGAGCGGTGGATTCAGCGCAAGGATTACAAGTTTTTCACCTGTCCGAGCTGCCGGACGAGTTTGCGCGTTCCACGCCGCCGGGGCAAGGTGAAAATCGTGTGCCGCAAGTGCGGCACGTCCTTCTTCGGCAAGACCTGAGATGTTCGGATATCTCGCCGCACTGCCCGGCGCACTGACTGAGGCGCAGCAGGCGCGATACCGCGCGTGTTACTGCGGGCTGTGCCGCGCGCTGAAGCTTCGCCACGGCGAGCTTTCGCGCCTGACGCTCAACTATGACCTCACCTTCCTCGTGCTGCTGCTCGGCTCGCTCTATGAGCCGGAGGAGAGCGCGGGCGAGCTTCGGTGCATTGCGCACCCGAAGACTCCGCATTCGTATTTTTCCTCCCCGGCGACGGATTACGCCGCCGACATCAACGTCATGCTCGCCTATCTCAAGTGCATGGACAACTGGCACGATGACGGCAATGTCGCCTCGCTTGCCGAGGCTCGCGCGCTTCGGCGCGCATATTTGTCCCTTGCGGAGAAATACCCGCGTCAGCATGGGGCAATGGAGGCCTCCCTCGCCGCGCTTGCGGCGCTGGAGCACGCGGGCGATGAATCGCCCGACGCCGCGGCGGCCACGTTCGGCGCGCTGATGGGCGAGGTGCTGGTATGGCGCGATGACCGCTGGGGCGACACTCTGCGCGCGCTCGGCAATGCGCTCGGCCGCGCGGTGTACATCATGGACGCGGTGATGGATCTTGACGCGGACACGCGGCACAACAGCTACAACCCGTTCAGGCGCTTCTACGGGCTTGACAATGAGGCGCGCTTTCGCGGCATACTGAAAATGCTGATGAGCGAGTGCGTTTACTGGTTTGACAAGCTCCCCCTCGTGCAGGACGCGGGCATTTTGAAAAACATACTCTGCCTCGGTATTTGGCAGCAATTTGACAGCAAGTTTTCTCCGCGCAAGGCGGAGGATAAGGAAGGAACAGCAGATGTATCAGGACCCGTATAAAGTGCTCGGCGTGTCGCGCGACGCGACGGACGACGAGGTCAAAAAAGCATATCGGGACTTGACGAAGAAATACCACCCCGACCTCAACCCCAACGACCCCTCGGCGGCGCAAAAAATGAACGAGATCAACGCCGCCTACGACCAAATCAAAAACGGCACCGCCCAGCAGAGCGACAGCCGCGGATACGGCTATTCCTCGCAGAGCTACGGCGGCGGGTATTCCGGCGGATATAACCCGTGGGGCGCGTGGACCGGCTGGGGCGATTGGAGCGATTTCGGCGGTTCGGGCGCGGCGCGGCAAAACGAGCGCAGCGAGTACACCGCCGCGAAAAACTACATCCGCAACGGCATGTACCGCGAGGCGATTAACGCCCTGTCGGGTGTGCCCGTGGCCGAGCGCGACGGCAAGTGGTATTACCTCACGGCGGGCGCGAACATGTACATGGGCAACAAAATCGCGGCGCTGGAGGCCGCGCGGCGCGCCGTGGAAATCGAGCCGGGCAACGAGCAATACCGCCGGCTGCTGGAGCAGCTTCAAAGCGGCGGGGATTTTTACGACAATTATTCCGCGCACTACTCCACCGGGCTGAGCACCGACAAGCTGTGCCTGACCATGTGCGCGCTGAACATGTGCCTGGGTCCGACCTGCGGGTATCGGTTTTTCTGTTGCTGAGAACAACACAGGGATTGTTGCATGGTGTGCGGCAATCCCTTTTTTATTGCGGTCGAGTTTTGCGGCGGGTGTTTTCCGCGCCTTGCGGCGCGGCGCGTTTGACTAAGCAAACGCGGCTATCCCCTCAGTCAGCGACAGAGCCGCTGACAGCTCCCCTT
>CAZXVA010000040.1:0-9433 GCA_964644305.1 uncultured Oscillospiraceae bacterium | reverse complement strand
TGGGTTTTTGATTGGTGTTCTCATTGAAATTGTGCCGGACGAAGTGCAAGGGTAAGCTCTACCGCGCCTTGCGGCGCGGCGCGTTTGACTAAGCAAACGCGGCTATCCCCTCAGTCAGCGACAGAGCCGCTGACAGCTCCCCTTGGTGCGCAAGGGGAGCCGTTTTCGTGGGTTTTTGATTGGTGTTCTCATTGAAATTGTGCCGGACGAAGTGCAAGGGTAAAGCTCTACCGCGCCTTGCGGCGCGGCGGGGTTTAGCAAATCACCCCTGTGCGCGATTGCGCACAGGGGTGATTCTGTATTAACAAATGTGCTTTTTGAAAAATCAGGAGTTGAGCTTGGCTTCGGCCTTGGCCTTCTTGTTGCGCTCAAGCTTGGAGATCCAAATGGCGCAGGTGGCGTCACCGGTGATGTTGAGGGTGGTGCGACCCATGTCGAAGAGCTTGTCAACACCGGCGATGATGGCGATACCTTCGACGGGGAGGCCGACGGAGGTGAGAACCATGGCCAGCATGATCATGCCTGCACCGGCGACACCGGCAGTGCCGACAGAGGCGAGGGTGGCAGTGAGGACGATCATGGCCATCTGGCTGAGGGTGAGGTCAATGCCGTAGCAGCAGGCGATGAACACGGCGCAAACGGCCTGATAAATCGCAGTGCCGTCCATGTTGATGGTGGCGCCGAGGGGCAGGACGAAGGAGCTGATTTCAGGCTCTGCACCCATCTCGTTGCAGCACTCGATGTTCAGGGGGAGGGTCGCGTTGGAGGAGGTGGTAGTGAAGGCGCAAATCATCGCGGGGGCAAGACCCTTGAAGAAGGCGATGGGGCTCATGCCGCTGAGGAAGCGGACGGAAAGGCCGTAAACTATGATGATGTGGAGAATATAGCCGATGTAGGCCACGCCGATGACAATGGCGAGAGTGCCGACGATGGAGGCGCCGTTGACGGCGACGACATTGGCCATGAGGCAGAAAACACCGATCGGGGTGAACTTGATGATCATCATCATGATGTTCATGACGACTTCATTGAAGCTGTTGACCAGATCGGCGATTTTCATGCCCTTTTCACCGGCGGCGAGGATGCCCGCGCCAAAGAACAGGGCAATGACAATGACCGGCAGCATGTCCATCTCGACCATGGGGGCGAGGAGGTTATCCGGGAAAATGTCAACAATGACCTGCATGACGCTGGGGGATTCCTTGGCGGTGTACTCCAGCGCGCTCAGCTCGGCACTGGGCAGCATGGGGAAATAGCCCTTGAACATGTTGACGACGACAAGGCCGATGACGACGGCGAGGGCGGTGGTGAACATATAATAAATGAAGGTCTTGATGCCGACAGAGCCGACGCGCTTGAGATCTTGAAGTGACACAACGCCGTCCGTAATCGAGAACAGCACCACGGGGACAACAAGGAACTTGAGCAGGTTGATGTAAATCGTGCCGATGGGCTTGAGGTAATCGGTGGTAAACTGGGGGTTGTTCAAGAACAGCAGCCCCACAAGAATACCGGCCAGCATGCCGATGAATATCCATGCCGGGAGTGAAAGCTTTTTCTTGGTCTTTTCCATAATATCGCCTTTTCCTTTCCGATAATAAATTATATTAAATAACTGTGAATATGATACCACGCGAATGAATAACATGCAATGATTTTTTTACCCGTTTAATAGCATGAATAAATTTTTATGAAAGGTGCACAATTTCAAGCGTTCATATTCGTCAAATTGCAAGTATTGTCATCTTTTCGACGAATCGCATAAAATTCACTTGAAAACGGCAATATGCAAAATTCAACAGGAATTGATAATTTGCGTCGAAAACGGTAAAAAGCCGCTTTTTCGGGGCGGCTTGTGTCTGGTTGAGGGCGCAAAAAGCGGCGAGTTGTATATTTATTGACGCTTGACTAATACTTATGCATATTTTATGCAAAATTATGTTAATTTTTCTTAACGGCTTGTGAAATAAATGATAGGTAAAAAGCGCTTGAGTACTCCCCTTTTTATATGGCAAAAGGCGCGGCAGAGCAGGTCTGCCGCGCCTTGTTTAGGCCGGTTTTGATGATGACTATATTATATAATGAAGCCGCCGTCGACGCCGAGGACTTGGCCGGTGACATATTCGGCGCGGGCAAGGTAGAGCACGGAGTCGGCAATCTCGTCCGGGCGGCCGAGGCGGCCAAGCGGGATGGCCTCATCGGCGAGGTAGGCAAGGGTGTCATCCCCCAAGACCTTGACCATGTCGGTGTCGATGACGCCGGGGGCGACGGCGTTGACGCGGATGCCGGTGGGCGCAAGCTCGGCGGCGAGAGAGCGCGTGAGGCCGATGATGGCGTGCTTGGTGGCGGAATAGGCCGACTCGCAGGACGCGCCGTGGCTGCCCCAAATGGAGCTGACGTTGACAATGCAGCCGGAATGCTCGTGCAGCATGCGGGGCAGGACGGCCTGCGTGGCATTGAAGCAGCCGCCGAGATTGACGGCGAAAATGCGCTGCCAATACTCGCTTGTGATGTCTTGAAACTGCTGCTGGCGGGCAACGCCGGCGTTGTTGACAAGGAGCGTGACATGACCCAAGCGCGCTTCGATTTCGCGCACCATGGCGTCAACCTCGTCGCGCGAGGAAACGTCCGCGCGATAGGTCATGACCTCACAGCCCTCGACGCGGAGAGCGGATTCAAGCTCGCGCGCCTTATCTTCGCGCTCAATATAGTTAATGCAGACGGCATAACCGTTGCGGGCGAGCAATGCCGCCGTCGCCGCGCCAATGCCGCGCGACGAGCCTGTGACAAGTGCGACGTTTTTCATTATTTGCCCTCCTGAGCTTCGCTTTCGGTGAGGTGGCGCTCAATCATGGATTTGCAGCGCTCAGCCAGCTCGTGCGTCTGCGCGGCTTTCACCTCGTCCGCGGGGATGACCTCCAAAATGTCAATGTACACGTCACTGCCGCGCAGAATGCGGCGGACTATGGACTCGCTGCCGCGAATGGACGTGACCACCACGGGCACATTCGCCTTTTGGGCGATTTTGAAGCTGCCGGCGTGAAAGTCGAGGAGCTTGGAGGAATGGCTGCGCGTGCCTTCGGGGTAAATGCCGATGGAGCAGACGTCATTTTTCAGATAATTTGCGGCGGCGAGGATGGTTTTGAGTGCGTTGCGGTCGTTTTCGCGGTCAATGCCGAGGCAGCCCGCGCCGTAGGCCACCTTGCCCACCACGGGTATTTTCATGTTTGAGGGCTTGGAGATGAAGCCGAGGTCGCATTGGGCGAGCTTGTTGAAGACGATGAGAGGGTCAAAGGCAGAGCGGTGGTTGCTGATGAGCACATAGCGCCCCTGCGGCAGCTTTTCCGCGCCGGTGATGTGCGTGCGAACCTCGAAAAACTCAAGCATCAGCCCCGTCGCGCTGACAATCGCCCAGCGGCATATTCTATTCTGCTTTTCAAGCGGCTTCGACTTGTCGATGCCCAGGGTCAAAAGGCCGATGACCGCGACATACAGCACCACGAGCGCGGCAAACGCGCCCACAAAAATCAGCGCGCCCGCCCAAATCGCGCCGTGGGCGGCGCACACATACAGCGCGGCCAC
Organism: uncultured Oscillospiraceae bacterium; assembly: GCA_964644305.1. Classification (GTDB taxonomy): domain Bacteria; phylum Bacillota; class Clostridia; order Oscillospirales; family Oscillospiraceae; genus Limivicinus. Next base: position 5,851 of record CAZXVA010000040.1, on the reverse strand, counting down.
CGCCGCCGAAATCGCGAGAAAAACATAAAAAAGCATGGTTGGATTCACCTTTCGGAGCAAATAATCATGTTGACTTTGCTATATTAGCACGATTTGACCGTTTGCCAAGAGTTATTTGAGAAATTTGATTGATTGTTTACATTTCGACGCGCAATTTTGTGATAACGCGGGCAAATTCGCGCAAAAGGGGCGGGCGGAATTGCCAATGGGGCTTGACATTTGGGCGGGGAGATAATAGAGTATCGGTAGCATTAACGAAAGGCGGTGGCGGCATGTTGGGGCAGGAATATGAGCTGGTGGAGCGCGCAGACGCTCCCGATGAGGCGGCGCTGAGCCTGTGCGTGACGGATGACTGCATGTCGCCGCACATTCCGGCGGGGGCGCGCGTATACGTCGCGGTCGGCGCGCCGCCGGAGGAGTTCGGCGTGGGCATTTTTATGTACGAGGGGCGGGTTCTCTGCCGCCAGTGGTGCGAGGATTATTTGGGCGCGGTGCATCTGCTCGCGGCGAATCCCGCGCGGCAGGGAGAGAACATAATAGTACCGGCCGGGAAGAAGGATAAGCTGGTCTGTCTTGGGCGGGTGATATTGGATAAACCGTTGCCGAGGCCGATGTAGGCGGTGGGGTGAAAGGCTGACCGCGCCGTCGGCGCGGGCAATCCCCTCAGTCGCCGCAAGCGGCGACTGCTCCCCTTGATGCGCAAAGGGAGCATTGACGAACACCGAACACGGCATGTCTAACTAACAAGTGCGCACATTTTAGTCACTATTACGGGCGAAAAAAGAGCCTTTTTCTTGAAATCAGCTGTAAGGGCGGCAACATGCCGCCCGCCTCGATGCGCCGAGATAATCAACAGTTTCAAATAGAAATACGCAATTGGAACAAAGCAATAATCCCCGTCGGCCGTCCTCCGTCTCGGCGGCATGCGAGACGGAGGGCGGCGCCGCGCTTTCATGCAGTTGTGTTTCCGCATATTCATTATCGAACATATTAAAAGGGATTGCTGCTTGATATGCAGCAATCCCTTTTTCAGATATTGACGCCCAATTCCTTGAGCTTTTCGCGGGTTTCTTGGGCGTCGTTGTGGAAGACTATGCCGTGGATGCCCACGCGCTCCGCGCCCTCGATGTTGATGGTGGCGTCGTCGATGAACACGCATTCATCCGCCACAAGGTCGAACGTGCTGCACATGAGCTCGTATATCTCGCGTTCGGGCTTGACGAGCTTGACATCGGCGGAGATGAGCGTGCCGTCAAAATACTCGCTGCCCGGAACGCGCGGCCAATACTCGTGCTGGCGATAGCTGGCGTTGGAGAGGAGATACACGCCGTATCCCGCCGCTTTCAGGTCACAAACGAGCTGCGCCATGCCGGGGATGGGAATGATGGGCCTGTCCCACGCGTCAACCAAGCTGTGCACGGCCTCGTGCAGCCGCTCGGGCACATGCGTGCACATGCTCGCGGCGGCCTCGGCCTCGGTCATCGAGCCTCTGTCCATCCGCGCCCACTCGACGGAGAGATAGACATTGTTGAGCAGAATGCGCCTGTCCTCGACGGAGACGCCGACCGCGTCGAGAAAGCGGTCGCGGTCAAAGGCGAGGAGGACGTTGCCCATGTCAAAAATGACGTTTTTGATCATACGATTTTGACCTTGCCCTTGGTGAGGCGGAAGACAACGACGAGGGAGATTATCGTAGTCACCGTGAGGATGGTGGCGAGTGCGGCGGCCGTGCCGTCGCTCATGCGGACGACCTCTTGATAAATCGCGACGGCGATGGTGGAGGTCTTGCCGGAGTAGAGCATGATGGAGCTGGACAGCTCATTGATGCAGGTGATCCAGCTGAGCACCGCGCCGGACATGATGCCGGGGAGCATCATGCGCGCCGTGACGGTGAAGAAGGTCTTCATGGGCGAGACGCCGAGGTTGATGGACGCTTCTTCAATGAACGGGTCCATTTGATATAGGAAGGCGCTGCCCGATCGGACGGTGTATGGCAATTTTCTGACCACGTAAGAGATTATCATGATGGCCGATGTGCCCACGAGGATGATGGGCTTGCGGTTGAAGGCCACGATGAGGCCGATACCGAGAACCGAGCCGGGAATGACATAGGGGAACATGATGAGCGTGTCGATGAGATTGGCGACCTTGCCCTTCTTGCGGACAAGGATGTACGACACGAGGATACCGACGATGATGATGAACACGATGGCCACGAGGGAGAACACATAGGTGTTGGTGATGTTGCGGCCGAGACGGGACATGATGGAGCGATAGTTGTTGAGGTTGATGCCCTTGACCATGCCGGAGAAGCTGCGCTCGACGAACGACTGGCAGACAACAACAATCTGCGGCAGGAACGCCAGTGCCACGACGATGTAAATAGGCACGGACGCCCAGAAACGCTTGCTACCGTGAAGCTGGGTCTCCTGGGGCGGGCGGAGCGAACTCATCATATAGTTGCGCTTGTCCACGACGAGCTTTTGCACCGCGAGCATGGCCAGCGAGCAGCACACGATGATGACCGACAGCGCCGAGGCCATGTACGGGTCGGTCGCGCTTTCGGACATATACTCATTGTAAACCAGCACAGGCAACACGGTGTAGCCCTCGCCCAAAAGCATGGGCGTGCCGAAGTCGGCAAGGCAGGTCATGAACACCATGATGCACCCGGCGAGAATCGACGGGAGAATGACGGGCAAGGTGACCGTCCAAATGCGGCGCAGCTTGCTCATGCCGAGGTTCTCCGCCGCCTCTTCGAGGGAGGAGTCAATGCTGTTCATTGCGCCGGAGGTGTAAAGGTAAATATACGGGAAAAGGTGCAGGGTGAAGACGAAGATGATGCCGCCGCGGCCGTAAATCGTCGGGGCGACGAGGCCGAACTTGGCAAAAAGCTTGGCCAGCAGACCCGCGCGGCCGAGCAGGACAATCCACGAGTACGCGCCGATGAAGGGCGGGCTCATGAGGCTCATGATGATGAAAATGTGCAAAATCTTTTTGCCGGGGATATTATAGCGCGTCATGAGGTAGGCAATGGGGACGCCGACGATGGTCGTGGTGAACACCGTGGCGAAGCACACCACCATGGAGCGCAGGAGCGTTTGATAATAATACGGCTTTGTGAAAAAGCGCTGGAAGTTATAAAGCGTCATGCCCTCGACCTTGTTGGAGAAAACGCTCTTGGTCAAAATCGTGTAGAACGGGTAGACGATGAAAAGGCACATCGCGAAGATGACGAACAGCTTTGTGAAAAACCAAAAGTCCGGCTTCCACTTGGCTTTGAGGCGTTTATTCACAGGCTGAGCACCTCCTCATTGGCATCGTAAAGGCTGATGCGCAGGGGGTCGAAGCTGAGGAACACGGACTCGCCGTCATTGTGGACGGTGGTGGTGTCCTTGGTGTATTCGTTGACGATGAGGTTTTGGCCGTCGTCAAGCTGAACCTCGTACTCGATGTAGTCACCGAGGAAGGTGGAGAACAGGATTTTGCCGGGCATGCCCTCATTGGAGAAGAAAAGCTGCTCCGGACGGGCGGAGATTTTGGCCTTGCCGGTGTAATCGCGGCTGACGGGGACGGAGATGTCAAGCTCATTTTTGATGAGGACATCTGCCACGCCGTTTTTGGTGGTGACTTCGCAGTCGAGGAAGTTGCTCACGCCGATGAAGCCCGCGACGAACGGGTTTTGCGGCTTGGCATAAATCTCGTTGGGAGTGCCGATTTGCATGATGTGGCCATCCTTCATGACGGCGATGCGGTCGGAAATGGCGAGCGCCTCTTCCTGGTCATGGGTGACGTAAATGGTGGTGATGCCGAGGCGGCGCTGAAGCTTTTTGATGACGGAGCGCATCTGCACTCTGAGCTTGGCGTCGAGGTTGGACAAAGGCTCGTCCATGAGCAACACGCTCGGCTCGATGACGAATGCGCGGGCGAGCGCGACGCGCTGCTGCTGGCCGCCGGAGAGCTCATTGGGCTTTCTGTCGGCAAGGTGGGAAATCTGCACCAGCTCCAGCGCCTCATCAACGCGGGGGGCAATCTCCTTGGCGGGAATCTTGTGACGTAAATGGTGGTGATGCCGAGGCGGCGCTGAAGCTTTTTGATGACGGAGCGCATCTGCACTCTGAGCTTGGCGTCGAGGTTGGACAAAGGCTCGTCCATGAGCAACACGCTCGGCTCGATGACGAATGCGCGGGCGAGCGCGACGCGCTGCTGCTGGCCGCCGGAGAGCTCATTGGGCTTTCTGTCGGCAAGGTGGGAAATCTGCACCAGCTCCAGCGCCTCATCAACGCGGGGGGCAATCTCCTTGGCGGGAATCTTGCGCGCCTTCAGGCCGTAGGCCACGTTCTCGCGCACGGTCAGGTGCGGGAAAATGGCGTAATTCTGGAACACCATGCCGATGTCGCGCTTGTGCGCGGGCACGTCGTTGATGCGCTTGTCGCCGAAGTAAAAGTCGCCGCCCTCGATGGAGTTAAAGCCCGCTATCATGCGCAGAAGCGTCGTCTTGCCGCAGCCGGACGGGCCGAGAAGCGTGAAAAACTCACCCTCGCGGATGTCCAGCGACACGCCGTTCAAGGCGGTGAAATCCCCGTAACGCTTGACCGCGTCTTTGATTATAACCTGATTGCTCATACATTGCCCTCCGTGATTTGTATATTGGAATGAATTTATTAAATTACGGTTCAAATAAACGCCGAAACGCCCTCTCCGGCGCTTATTTCAGCCGTGCTGTTTTGACGCCGCAAGGAGGCACCACAAGTGGTGCCTCCCACGGTAAAAAAGACTGAGTGAACCAAAGGTAAAAATCAGCCGACGGTCAGGTCGTTGAACTTCTCCTTGATGGCGTCTCTGTTGTTGGCGGCGTAGGCAAAGTCGTAAGTGCCGACATTGCACTGGTCGAGGGAGACGAGACCCTGCGGCTCAACATCGGAGCGGACGGGGCGGCGTGCCCAGTCGGCGTTCTGCGCACTCTGGCACTCGGCGCTGGTCACGAAGTCGATGAAGAGCTTGGCGTTCTCTTCATTGGGGCAGCCCTTGATGAGAGCAACACCATCGGGAACGGCGGAGTTGGCTTCGGGGTAGACATAGCCGATGTTGGGATCGTCATTGTAGAGGACAGCGGACTTCTCGATGGTGACGCCGAGGGCGTACTCACCGGAGGCAACGAGCTTGTGGCAGTTGCCGGAGGAATCCTGCAGCTTGCCGTCGAGGTTGGCGATGAACTTCTCGACGAGTGCCCAGCCTTCGTCAACGGTGGGCTGGCTGAAGAGCATGGTGCAAAGCTGGGTGTAAGCGGAGCCGGACTTGGAGGGAGAGCAGTAAGCGATCTGACCCTTCAAAGCCTCATCGCACAGGCCTTCCCAAGTGGTGGGAACCTGATCCTCGGAGAGGAGAGACTTGTTGTAGATGAAAACCATGGGCAGGGGGGATTCACCGATCCAGTAGCCGTCGGCATCTTTGTAAGCGTCGCCGATGACGGCGTCGTTGGCGCAGACGTACGGCTCAAAGTAATCGTTGTAAGCCGCGAGGGTGTCGGCACCGCCGCCCCACAGAACGTCGCCCTGGGGGTTCTCGGACTCGGCAACCAGACGCTGGCACAGCTCGCCGGTACCGGCGGCTATAACCTCAACGTCGATGTTGGGGTACTTGGCCTCAAACTGCGCAACGCCGGCAGCGAGAGGGTCGGCATCGTGCGGGGAGTAGACGACCAGCTTGCCGGTGTAGTCCGCGTCGGACTTTTCGGCAGGGGCAGCGGCCTCTTCGGCGGGGGCAGCGGCTTCCTCGGCGGGAGCGGCGGCCGGAGCTTCGGACTGACCGCAGGCGCACAGTGCGAACACCATGGTCAGAGCAAGAAGCA
>CAZXVA010000039.1:0-19393 GCA_964644305.1 uncultured Oscillospiraceae bacterium | reverse complement strand
CGGCTCAAAGAACGCTTATTATAACAACAATCGTTATAACGACAAGTACAACCGGCACAAATAAAGCTGAAACCGCCCCCGCACTTGCAAAAGCAAGCGCGGGGGCGGATTTTTACGCGCTGGTGAGTTTCAGGCCGATTATGCCGACGAGAAGGAGCGAGGCGAAAATCATTCTGCCCGCTGTCACGGGTTCTTTGAACGCGATTATGCCGAGGACGACCGAGCCGAGCGCGCCTATGCCCGTCCAGACGGCGTAGGCCGTGCCCAAGGGCAGCGTTTTGGTGGCCTTGGCGAGCAGAATGAAGCTCGCAGCAAGGCCGACGAGGGTGATGACGGAGTACAGCGGCTTCGTGAACCCCTCCGACAGCTTCATGAAATACGCTCAAAAGACCTCCAACGCGCCCGCGATGATGAGAGTTATCCATGCCATAGTACTTGCCTCCTGAATAAACAAAATAAAAAATGCGCCCACCGGCGCATCTTCAAGCACGGGCGTGCAAAGCACAGCCCATGCCGGCCTAATGATGCGCGGCAAACGCTCACCCCACCCGGCGGCGGGGACGGGATTAGATTAGCATATAAAAACGGCGGTGTCGACAAAAACGCAAAAAACCGGGGTGGGACACCTCGGTTTCTGCGTATTAGCGTCAATCGCGTCAATCGACGATCTCGACGGACACCTTTTTGCCCTTCCTTTGGGCGACGGCCCGCATAAGTATACGGATCTGCTTGACGATCCTGCCCTGCCGGCCGATGACCTTGCCCATATCGCCGTCGGCGACGCGAACCTCATAAACGGTCTCGCCGTCGGCCTTGCGCTCGGTCACAGAGACTTGGTCGGGATTGTCCACAAGGCTCTGCACAATGTAGGTCAAAAGTTCTTTCATGCCGGTTGATGCTCCTTATCAGGCCTCGACCTTTTTCAGCAGGCCGCGGACGGTATCGGTAGGCTGTGCGCCGTTTGCGATCCAGTACTTTGCGCGCTCCATATCGACGGTGATCTTGTCGGTCTCAGCGGCGGGATCGTAAGTGCCGATCTCCTCGATGAAACGGCCGTCACGCGGGCAACGGGAATCAGCGACGACGATGCGATAGAACGGAGCCTTCTTTGCGCCCATTCTGCGAAGTCTAATCTTAACCATGTGTATATTCACCTCCATATTGATTGTTTATATTACAAAACGCGTGAAAGCGTGTTGTAAACCGGGAAAAGCCGCAACGTGTCAGAAGCCGGGGAAGCCGCCGAAGCCGCCCATGCCACCCATTCCGCCCATGCCGCCGGGCATCTTGCCCAGCTTTTTTTGAAGCTTTTTCATGTTCTTGCCGGAAAACTGCTTCATCATCTGCTGCATGGCGTCAAACTGCTTCAAAAGGCGGTTGACGTCGACCACCGACGTGCCCGAACCCGCGGCGATACGCTTTTTGCGGGAGGAGTTGAGCACGGAAGGGTTCTCACGCTCGGCCGGGGTCATGGAGAGGATAATCGCCTCTTGCCGCGCCATGGACTTTTCGTCCACCTTCGCGCCCTTGAGCGCCTTGGCGTCAAGGCCGGGGATCATCCCGGCAAGCTCGCCGAGATCGCCCATGCTTTTGAGCTGACCCATCTGGTCGAGATAATCGGCGAGGGTGAAGCGGTTGGCGCGCAGCTTTTCCGCCGCCTCCAACGCCTTTTTCTCGTCAAAGCTCTGCTCGGCCTTTTCAATGAGCGTGAGCATGTCGCCCATGCCGAGGATACGCGAGGCCATGCGGTCGGGGTGGAAAGGCTCAATCATGTCGAGCTTTTCGCCGACGCCGATGAACTTGATGGGCTTGCCGGTGGCCGCGCGGATGGACAGCGCCGCGCCGCCGCGCGCATCGCCGTCGAGCTTGGTGAGCATGACGCCGGTGACGCCCAGCGCCTCGTCAAAGGCCGAGGCGGCGTTGACCGCGTCCTGACCGGTCATGGCGTCGACGACCAAGAGAATCTCGGCCGGTTCAACCGCATCGCGGATGTTTTGAAGCTCTTGCATGAGAGCCTCGTCTATATGCAGACGACCGGCGGTGTCAAGAAACACGAGGTCGTTGCCGTGCTTTTTCGCGTGCTCCACCGCCGCGCGGGCGATGGCGACGGGGTCGGTCTGACCCATTTGGAAAACGGGGATGTCGAGCTGAGCGCCGACGGTTTCAAGCTGCTTTATCGCAGCGGGGCGATAAATGTCACACGCGGCGAGCAGCGGGCGCTTGCCCTGCTTGCGCATGTATGCGGCAAGCTTGGCGCCGTTGGTGGTTTTACCCGCGCCCTGAAGACCCACCAGCATCACGACCGAGGGGGACTTGGAGCTGATGTTGAGCTTTTGAGTTTCGCCGCCCATGAGGGCGCAAAGCTCTTCATTGACTATTTTGATCACCATCTGCGCCGGGGACAGAGCCTCCAGCACGTCCGCGCCGGTGGCGCGCTCGGTGACGGTTTTGGTGAAGTCCTTGACCGCCTTGTAGCTCACGTCGGCCTCAAGCAGAGCCAGGCGCACCTCGCGCATGACCTCCTTGACGTCCGCCGCCGTCAGGCGACCCTTGCCGCGCAGCTTTTTGAACGCGGCATTCAGTTTTTCGCTCAAGCTTTCAAACGCCATTGCTGCTCCTTGTCAAACGCCGAGTGTCAGCCGCGCAAGCGCGGAAATGTCGCGCTCGGCGATACTGCGGACTTGGCCGGTGGAATTGTCACGAATTGATTCCAAATCGGCGCGCACATCGGTCAGCGCGCGCTGAATCTCGGTGAAGCGGGCGATGAGCCCGGTTTTCTCTTCCAAGCCGGTCAAAGACGCCTCCGCGCGGCGGATATTGTCCCACACGCCTTGGCGGGATATGCCCAGCTGCTCGGCGATTTCGGCGAGGGAGAGATCCTCGTTATAGTGCAAATCATAGCACTCGCGCTGCTTGTCGGTGAGCGTTTCCCCGTAAAAATCAAGCAGCAGGCTTTGCATCAATCTGCCCTCTTCCACGGTGCACCCCCTGTCAAGCATTCAACCTTTGCAGAGTATACACCTCGGCGGGGCGTCTGTCAAGTGTTTTTTCTTGTCAGGCGCGCATTTGGCATAATATTTCCTCCGGCGGGAAAAATGGACATATATCACATGAAATTAAGGGGTTAAAACCGAAAATGGACAGTATGGATTCGGCGATATACATCGGGCTTGACGGGCTATTCGACTATGCGGCGGGGGCGGCGCGCTGTCTCGCGGCGCGGGGCGAATGCACCGGGCGGGGCGAGGCGCGGCGCTTGCAGCGGGCGTTTCACGAGCTCAAGCGCGCCCACGGCGAGATTTCGCGCCGCTATGCCGCCGTGACCGCGCCGCCTGCGGCCTGCGAGTGGATAATGGACAATTTTTATATAATAGAGCGGGAGTGCCGCGCGGCGCTGCCCGCGCTGGAGCGGGCGCGGGCACTGCGCCGCTGTGCCGACGGCGCGCTTGCCGCGGCGCTGTGCCGCAACCTGCTGCTCTCCGGCCTGGGCGAGGTGACGGAGGAGCGCTTCAAGGCTTACGCGGCGGGGTTTCAGTCGGTGACGGTGCTGAGGCGGGCGGAGCTTTATCTTTTGCCCGCGCTTTTGCGCGCGGCGGTGGTGGAGAGCGTGGCGGCTGTGTGCCGCGAGATGCGCTATGCCGCCGACACGGAGGAGTACTCCGCGCGGTTGAAGGCACTTTTCACCACCCTGCGGCTTTTTGCCGCGACGGACGTGCAGGAGCTTATAAGCGAGTGCGACGTGACGAACGCCGAGCTTTGCCGCGACCCCACGGGCGATTATGCCCGCATGGACGAGGGGACGAAGCAGGCGTATCTTGAACGGGTGGAGCAGCTTGCCCGGCGCGAGGGCATGCAGGAGCATGTTTTCGCCCGCCGCCTCATAAAGCGCGCCGAGGGCGAGGGCAAGCACGTGGGCGTGTATCTTTTCCCGCCGAAAAGTGCCGCGCGGGCGCGGGTGTATATTGCCGTCAATCTCTTGGCAACGCTTTTCCTCGCGCTTTTTGCGGCGTTTCGCTTTGAAAGCACTTTGGCGGCGCTGCTGCTCATTTTGCCGCTGTCCGAGCTAATCAAAAGTGCGGCGGATTTCGCGCTTTTGCATATCGTCAAGCCGCGGCGCATGTTCCGCATGAATGTGAAAAACGGCGTGCCCGCCGAGGGGCGAACCGTGTGCGTGATATCGACGCTTTTGGGCGGCGAGGACGATGTGCGGCATTTGGAAGAGCTGTATTTTGCCTGCCGGGGCGAGGGCGAGGGGCTGTACTTCGCTCTGCTGGCCGACCTGCCCACGGCGGAGAGCGCCGAGCGGGAGGAGGACGCCGCCCTCTTGCGCCAAGCGCGCGAGGGCATAACGCGCCTCAACCGCAAGCACGGCGGACGGTTTTTCCTGTTCACCCGTCCGCGCGAATTCGACGGGGAGCGATATAGTGCGCGCGAGCGCAAGCGCGGCGCGCTCATGGAGCTGGCCAAGCTTCTCTGCGACGAGGAAAGCGCGCTGAGCGTCACCGGGGAAAAGGACGCGCTCGCGGGCGTGCGCTATATCCTCACGCTCGACGCCGACACGCGCCTATATCCCGGCTGCGCCGGGGAGCTTATCGGCGCGATGCTGCACCCGCTGTGCCGCGCGGTGATTGACCCGAGGACGAAAACCGTAGTGTCCGGCCACGCGCTCATCCACCCGCGCATTGACACCGAGCTTGAAAGCGCGGGGGAGACGGACTTTGCCCTTATCTTCGCCGGTGTCGGCGGCAGTGACCCTTACGGCACGCTCTGCGGCGAGCTTTATATGGACGCGTTCGACTGCGGCGGCTTTGCGGGAAAGGGAATAATCGACGCGCGCGCCCTGCTGAAATGCACCTCGCACTTCCCCAAGGGGCGGGTGCTGAGCCACGACGCGCCGGAGGGCGCGTATCTGCGCGGCGCGTACATGAGCGACGCGGAGCTGTCCGACCGCTTCCCGTCGCGCCCGCTGGCCTACTACAAGCGCCTGCACCGCTGGATACGCGGGGATTGGCAGAACATCTTATTCATTTTCGCGCCCGGCTTGCGCGACATTGACCGCTGGCGGCTGGCCGATTCACTGCGGCGCAGTCTCATCGCGCCCGCGACTCTCGCGGCGCTTGTTGCCGGTTTTTTCATGGCGGGGGCGGGCGTGCGCGTGGCCGCATGGGCGGCGCTGTGCGCGCTTTTGACGGGGCTTTTCCTGTCGCTTGCCGAGCGGGGACTATCCCGCCGCGAGCGAGGCCGCCGCGAGCGGCGTTACGCCCGCGTGCTCACCGGGGTGGGCGGCGCGATAGTGCGGACATTCATACGGCTGTGGCTGCTGCCCTACGAGGCGTGGGTGGCCGCGGCGGCGATTTTGACGGCGGTGTGGCGCATGGCGGTGACGCACAAGGGGCTGCTGGAATGGCAGACCTCGGCAGAGATTCACGGCGAGACGGGGCTGGGCGCGCATGTGCGCGCGATGGCGTTCCCGCTTGCGTTGGGGGCGGCGCTTTTGTGGCTGTGCCCGTCGGTGATCGGCAAATCCGCGGGGTTGCTGTGGCTGTTGTCCCCGGCGGCGGCGTTCGCGCTGGCCTTGCCCGCGCGGCGCGGAACCGAGCTGAGCGAGGGCGAGCGGGATTATCTCATAAACGCGGCCAAGCGCAGCTTTGCATATTTCGCCGACATGCTCTCGCCCGATGATAACTTCCTCCCGCCGGATAATTTTCAAGAGCAGCCGCCCGTGGGCGCGGCGCGGCGAACCTCGCCCACGAACATCGGCCTTGCGCTCGCGGCGCACACTGCGGCGGCGGACATGGGGCTGATATCGCGCGGCGAGTGCGCAAAATACACCGCCCTCGTGCTCGACACGCTGGAGCGCATGCCGCGCCACCTTGGGCATTTTTATAACTGGTACGACACCGCGACCCTCACTCCGCTTTTGCCGGCGTTCATTTCCACCGTCGACAGCGGCAACATGTACGCGGGGCTGTTGACGACGCGTCAGGCCATGGCGGAGTACGGCGAGGGCGAGCTTGCCGCGAGGATTGACGACATCATGCGCCCGATGAGCTTCGCCCCGCTGTACGACAGGGCGCGCGGGCTTTTTCATATATGCTATGACACCGCGCATGAGCGCGGCGCGGGCGGGTGGTATGACCTGATGGCAAGCGAGGCGATGCTGACGAGCTATATCGCCGTGGCCAAGGGCGATGTGCCCGTGCGCCACTGGCGGCATTTGAGCCGCGCCCGACTGCAAAAGGACGGCTATCGCGGCCTTGCAAGCTGGACGGGCACGATGTTTGAATACCTCATGCCGGAGCTGTTCTTGCCGCTTTATAGGGGCAGCCTGGTCTATGAAAGTGTGCGCTTTTGCCTGTACGCGCAAAAGCGGCGCGTGTGGGCGGGCAAGCCCTGGGGCATATCGGAAAGCGCGTTTTATTCGCTGGATAACGCGCTGAACTATCGCTATAAGGCGCACGGCTGCCCGGCGCTGGCGCTCAAGCGCGGGCAGGAGGACGACCTTGTCATTTCGCCCTATTCCTCATTCCTCGCGCTGGCGGTCGACCCGGAGAGCGGGATACGCAACCTCCGGCACTTGGAGGCGCTGGGCGCGGTGGGGCGCTGGGGCTTCATCGAGGCGCTGGACTTCACGCCCACGCGCTGCACGCGCGAAAACGGCGAGGCCGTGCGCTGTTATATGGCGCATCACATCGGCATGAGCGTGATTGCGGCGGCAAACGCCGCGTGTGCGCAGAGCGTGCAAAGCCGTTTCATGTCCGCGCCCGAAATGGCGGCGTTTTCGCCGCTCATCCAAGAGCGCGCCGACCTCGGCGGGGTGATACTGCGCCGGGACAGGGCGGAGGTTTGCGAGCGCGGCGAGCATCGCCGCGCGGCGCGCTGGCAGCTTCGCGGCGGCGAGCACGACAGCGAGCGGCGCGCCTGCATTCTTTCAAACGGGGCGTACTCCGTCCACGCCGACAACGCGCTCAACACGCGCGCAAGCTATGGCGGCATCGCGATTTATGACTGCGCGCCCGACCTCGGCGCGCCGGGCGGAGTGTGCATTGAGCTGGAAAACGAGGGGGCGACGTGCCGCCTTGTGCCCTGCGCCGCGCCGGAGCTGTGGGAGCTGGAGGAGGACGCGGCACGTGTGGCCGGGACGATCGAGGACGTGGAGTTTGCCGTGGGCGCGGCCACGGCCTACGGCGACTGCGGCGAGGGGCGCAGCGTGACACTTTGCGCCGGGCGCGACATGCGCGTGCGCTTGAAGTTTTCGTTCAAGCCGCTGCTCGCTCCCGCGCGGGAATATGCCGCGCATCCGGCGTTTTGGGTGCTGGGGCTGTATGCCGAGGCGGAAAACGGCGCGCTGATACTGCGCCGACTGCGCCGGGGCGAGGTGAACGAGCTGTGGCTGTGCGCCGCGTCGAACGCGGCGATGGAGTTTTCCGCCGACGAAAACGGCGCACTCGGTGCGCTCGCGTGCCCCTATGTGACGGCGACGGCGGAGCTTGATTTGAAGGCCGGAGTGGCCGAGACCGTGCGGCTTGCTCTGTGCGTCGGCGCGTCGCGCGCCGACGCCTGCGAGGGTGCGCAGAGGATACTCGTCTCCGGCATAAACGACCGCGGCAACATGGTCACGGCCGCCGCCACCCACCTCGGCATGAGCGGGGAAGATGTCGGCGCGGCGATGGACATGCTCACGCGGCTTTGGCCGGAGCGCGTCACCGGCGCGCGGCCGAAAGCTGAGCTGTGGCCGCACGGCATTTCGGGGGATTACCCCATCATCTGCTGTGACGGGCGCGCCGGGGACTGCGAGGTGGTGCTGAGGCGGTTCTGCCTGCTGAAAAGCTGTGGGGCGGAGTGCGAGCTGGTGGTGCTGAGCGACGAGCAGGGAGAATATCACCGCCCCACGCACAAGCGCGTGATGAAGGCGCTGTCCGAAGTGGGTCTGGAGCCGCTTTTGGGCGCTCCGGGCGGCGTGCACATTGCGCCAATGGCGGCGGCCGCCGCCGTGATCAGCCGCGCGGCGTACACCCCAGGCACAAAGCGCGCGCCTCTGCCCACCCCGCCGACCCCGCCCGCCGGGGCACAGCGCCGCGCGGGCGCTGTGCCCCAATTCAAGGCCGGGCGGGAGCGGTTTGAGTTCACCGTGCTGGACACTCTGCCCGCGCGCGTGTGGCAAAACGTGCTTTCAAACGGGAGCATGGGGTATATCGCCGCCGACTGCGGCGCGGGGTATATGTGGTATGAAAACGCGCGCGAAATGCGCATCAACCCGCCCTGCGGCGACGCAAACGCCGTGCAGGGCAGCGAGACGCTGTACGCCGAGCTTGGCGGCGAGCGCATCAGCCTTTTCGCCGCAAACGACGGGCGCGAATGCCGCGTGATGTTCGCACCCGGCGAGGCCGTGTGGGAAAAGCGCATCGGCGCGCGCACGGTCAGGCTGACCGCGTTCATCGCGCGCGAGACGGAAGCGCGCGTGTTTATAATAGAAGGCGCGGCGGGACTGCGCCTTGGGTGGACGCTTGCGCTTGTCCTCGGCGCGCCGGACGGGAAGTGCGTCAGTGTCGCCGCGCGCGGCGACGCCGTCACAGCGTCAAACCCGGAGGCGTATCTCGCGGGGGCGGACTTTGCGGCGGTGTGCTCGCTGCCGTGCGAAACCGCGTGCGCTTACGCCCCTGCCGCGATGACGATGAACGTGCTGGCAGATGAGGTGACGGTGCTGGTGTGCGGCGTGGATGAGGCGGACGAGCTTCGCGCGCTTGCCACCCCCGACGCGGCCTTTGCCGCGCTTTCGCGCGTGCGCGCGCACTATGCGCGCTCAGCGTCCCGCTTCGCCCTTGAAACCGGCTGTGCCCCGCTTGATAATTATATGAGCACCTGGGGCATTTACCAGTGCGAGGTCTGCCGTCTCGCGGCTCGCACGAGCTTGTACCAAAGCGGCGGGGCGATCGGCTTTCGCGATCAGCTTCAGGACGCGGTCAACCTCATTCTCATTGAGCCGGGCTATGCGCGCGAGCGCATACTCGACTGCTGCCGCCATCAGTACGCCGAGGGCGACGTCATGCACTGGTGGCACCGCCATCCGCAGGGGGATCGCGGCGTGCGCACGCGCTGCTCGGATGACCTTTTGTGGCTGGTGTGGGCCGTGTGCGAATACACGGAGAAAACGGGCGATTACGCCCTGTGCGACGAGGAATGCGTGTATCTCGCCTCCGCCCCTCTCGCGGGTGATGAGCGCGACAGATATGAAACGCCGCGCCGCGCCGAGGTGACGGGCAGCGTCCTCGACCATGCGAAAAGGGCGCTGGAACGGGGAATTGAGCGCGGCGTCGGCGCGCACGGACTGCCCAAGATGGGCAGCGGCGACTGGAACGACGCGCTGGACGCCGTCGCGGGGGAGAGCGTGTGGCTGGCGTGGTTTTTCGCCTCGTGTCTATCGCGCTTTGCCGCGCTGTGCGACACCCTCGGCGCGCCCGGCGGCGAGCGTTACCGTCACATTGCCGCCGAGCTTGCCTCGGCGGCGGAAAAGGCGTGGACGGGGCGGCGCTTTCTGCGCGGGTACTTCGCCGACGGAAAAGCCCTCGGCGGTGACGAGCGCCTTGACTCCGTGGCGCAGAGCTGGGCAGTGCTGTCGGGCATGCTGCCCGACAGCAACCGACCCCGCCTCGCCATCGACGCCGCGCTGGGCGCGCTCATCGACCGCGAGCACGGCCTTGTCAAGCTCTGCACCCCGCCTTATCCGCCGGACAGTGACCCCTACCCCGGCTATATCGTCAGCTACGGCGAGGGCTTTCGTGAAAACGGCGGGCAGTACACCCACGGCGCGGTGTGGCTGGCCATGGCGGCACTGCGCACCGGGCGCACGGAAGAGGCGTGGGAAATTTTGTCCCTCCTTCTGCCCGAAAACGGCGACTTGCGCCGCTATGGCGGAGAGCCGTTCGTCCTCGCGGCGGACGTGTATTCCGCCCCCGGGCACGAGGGCGAGTGCGGTTGGAGCTGGTATACGGGCGCGGCGGGCTGGTATTTCCGCGCGGTGACGGAGGAGCTGCTGGGGCTGAAAATGCGCGGCGGCAAGCTGACGATATCGCCGCGCCTGCCCTCGCCGCTGCGCTCTTGCCGCGTCAAGTGGCGCGACGGGCACGGCGCGGAGCATGACATCGAGCTGCGCCACGGCGAAGTGCGCGTCGACGGCGCGCCCTACCACGGCGGGGAAATAGGATAAAATTTTCATAGTTTGGCTACCATTTTCGACGCGCCGGTGTTATAATGAAAACAAATGTATCGAATCGACTACGGGGAGATATTCATGGACATCACGAGAAAAGAGATAATGCCGGGCGTGTCGCTGACCTGCCTGCGCTCGCGCAAGTTCAAAACCGCGTGCATGAGCCTTTCGCTGCTGACCCAGCTTGAGCGGGAAAACGCCTCGATGAACGCGCTCATCCCCTTCGTGCTGCGCCGCGGTACGACGCAGTATCCCGACATGCAGTCCATTTCCCGCCGCCTTGAAGAGCTTTACGGCGCGGCGATCGAGCCGGTTGTGCGCCGCGTGGGCGAAATCCAGTGCATCGGGTTTTACGCCAGTATGGCCGAGGATGAGTTTTTGCCCGGCGGGGAAAGCCTTTTGCGCGAAACGGCGCAGCTGATGGGGCAGCTTTTGCTCTCCCCGGTGACGCGCGGCGGGCTGCTCTTGCCCGAATATGTCGACAGCGAGCGCGACAAGCTTTGCGAGCGCATTGCCTCGCTCATTAACGACAAGCGCCGCTATGCCATGACGCGCTGCATTGAAGAAATGTGCTGCTATGAAAACTACGCCGTGGGGCGCTTCGGCTCGGTGAGCGACTGCGAGGGCATCAACTACAAAAAGCTCACCCGGCGCTACCGCACGCTTTTGCAAACCGGCCCCGTCGAGATATTTTACTGCGGGCGCAGTGACGTCGTGGCGGTTGAGCGCGCCTTGCGCGACGCGCTTGCCGCCCTGCCGCGCGGCGAGGTGGACTATGACATCGGCACCGACGTGCGCATGAACGCCGTCGAGGCCGAGCCGCGCTTTGCCGAAGAGGCGATGGACGTGGCGCAGGGTGTGCTGTCGATGGGCTTTCGCCTGGGCGACGCGATGGACGAGGCCAACATGGCCGCGCTCTATGTATTCAACGGCGTTTTCGGCAGCGGGACGACGTCAAAGCTTTTTGCCAACGTCCGCGAGCGGCTTCAGCTTTGCTATTACGCGTTTTCAACCCTCGATGTGCACAAGGGGATAATGCTGGTGACCTCCGGCATCGAGTTTGACAAATTCGACCTGGCCAAAAACGAGATATTGACCCAGCTTGAAGAGATAAAAAACGGCAACATCACCGACGCCGAGCTCGGCGCGGCCAAGGCCGGCGTGGCCTCGGCACTGCGCGCGGGCATGGACGGGCACGGCGAGCTGGAAAGCTTTTTCCTTTCGCAAACGCTTCTCGGCCTTGACTATGACCCGGAGGAGCTGGCCGAGCTTGCCGAGGGCGTGACGGCGGATGAAATCGCCGCCATTGCCAAGGGCATCGAGTGCGACATGGTGTATTTTTTGACCGGCGGCGGAGAGAGCGACGACGAGGACAATGATGACGAGGAGGAAAGCGATGCTCAAACGTGAATTCAAAAATATCGGCGAAACGCTTTATACCTCGACGCTGAAAAACGGTCTGCGCATCTGCGTCGTGCCCAAGCCGGGCTTCAACAGCTTTTACGCCGTTTTCGCCGCAAATTACGGCGGCGCGCACCGCAGCTTCACCCTCGACGGCGAGCATTTTGACACCCCCGCCGGGGTCGCGCACTTCCTTGAACACAAGCTTTTCGACATGCCCAACGGCGACAACGCCCTCGAAACGCTCACCGCAAACGGCGCAGACCCCAATGCCTTCACCTCGGCGGGCATGACGGCGTATTATTTCGAGTGCACCGAGCGCTTTGAAGAGAATTTGCGATTGCTGCTCAAGTTCGTCTCCACCCCGTATTTCACGGCGGAAACCGTGCAAAAGGAGCAGGGGATAATCGCGCAGGAGATTCGCATGGGCGAGGATAACCCCGGCACGGCGCTTTATTACGGGCTTTTGGGGCTGCTGTATCAGCACCACCCGATACGCGAGCGCGTTGCGGGCACGGTGGACAGCATCGCCGAAATCACCGACAAAACGCTTTATGACTGCCACCGCGCGTTTTACTCCCCCGGCAACATGACGCTGTGCGTCGCGGGCGACGTTGACCCCGACGAGGTCGAGAGAATCGCCGAAAACGTCCTGCCGCGCCATGGTGAGCCCGTCCCGCGCGCCGACTTCGGCGCGGCGGAGAGCGACAAGCCGTCGGCGCAGCTTCTGCGCCTTGAAATGCCCGTTTCCGCGCCGCAGTTTTTCATCGGCGCGAAGCTCACCCCCGAGGCGGGCGGCGACGCGCTTTTGCGCCGGCACATTGTTGCCCTTTTGGCCATGCGCCTCTTGTGCGGCAGCTCTTCGCAGTTTTATACGCGCCTTTATGCCGAGGGGCTTTTGGACGCGGATTTTGATTATGAGGTCGACTTCAACGCCGGCACGGCCACCGTCATCATCGGCGGGGAAAGCCGCGACCCGGAGCGCGTGAACGCCGAGCTTCAAGCCGAAATTGCGCGCATTTCGGCCGAGGGCTTTGACCCGGCCGACTTTGAGCGCGCCAAGCGCGCCTCAATCGGCTCGCGCCTGCGCGGGCTGGAGGATTTTGCGGGGATATGCATTTCGCTTGCCGAGGGTGTGTTCGACGGGTATTGTGCCCTCGATTCCGCCGCCGTGCTGGAGAGCGTGACGCAAAAGGAATGCGAAGAGTTCGTGTGCACCGTGCTCGCGCCGGAGAAAACGGCGCTCGCCATCGTCGCGCCGAGTGAGGAGAAGTGAGATATGCAGCAAACTGTCATTCAAACCATACAGCGCGATTCGGTGATAAGCTTTCCCATGCTGGGCGATTTACACCTCAACCCGCCCTCGTTCATAACCTTCTTCGGCCGTGACATATATTTTTACGGCATTCTCATCGCCCTCGGCTTTCTCATCGCCATGTTTTACTGCACGCGCAATGCCCGCCGCTTCGGCATAAAAGAGGATGACCTTTACGACGTGTTCCTTTGGCTTGTCCCGGGCTCTATTGTCGGCGCGCGGCTTTACTACGTGGCGTTCAAGCTGGACTATTACCTTGCCAACCCCGGCGATATTTTCGCCTTGCGCGAGGGCGGCCTTGCCATATACGGCGGGGTCATCGCGGGGATAATCGTCATTGCGCTCGTCTGCCGCAAGAAGAAAATCCCCCTCGGCGCGATGCTTGATCTCTTGGTGTTCGGGCTGCTCATCGGGCAGATAATCGGCCGCTGGGGCAATTTCATGAACCGCGAGGCCTTCGGCGCCGAGACCGAGGTTTTCTGCCGCATGGGGCTGACCGCGCCCGACGGCACCACCATTTATGTCCACCCGACTTTCCTTTACGAAAGTCTTTGGAATTTGGCCTGTCTTGTCTTTTTGCACGTGTTTGTCCGCCGGGGCAAGCGGCGCTATGACGGGCAGTGCACACTTATCTATTTCCTTTGGTACGGCATCGGCCGAAGCTGGATAGAGGGGCTGCGCACGGACAGCCTTTACATAGGCTCAACCGGCATTCGCGTGTCTCAAATGCTCAGCGTGCTGCTTGCCGTGGCGGCGCTTGCCGCGCTCATCGCCAAGGCGAAAAGCGCGCCCAAGGCCGAGGCGCTGTACGTAAACCGCGTTGCCGAGGCCGAGGCCGAAAAGACCGACGCCGACGCAAGTGAATCAGACACAACAAACGGAGGTAATTGAAAATGGCAGATTACAAGGACATCATCGCAGGCACAATCAAAAATTTGGCCGGCAAGGTCAAGGACGTGGCCGAAAGCAGCACCGTGCGCGGCCTTTATGAGCACGGCGCGGAGCGCGCCAAGTCCTACGGCGCAATTGCCAAGCTCACTCTCGAAATTTCCGGCGACACCGAGGAGCTCAAGCGCGCCTACACCGAAATCGGCAAGCTCTATTTCGAGGAAAACCGCGAAAATCCCGACGGGTTTTATCAGGCGCTGTTCGCCAACGTCGAGGAAATCAACGCCCGCATCCACGCCAACGAGGACGCAATCAACGAGATAAAGGCGCAGATCGAGGCCGAAAACGCCGCCGATATCGACGTCGAGGTCGGTTCGTTTGAAGACATTGTCGACTCCACCGCCGCCGACGGCGCCGGCGTCGTCACCGATGAGAGCACCGAGGAATAAGGCGCAAACGCGACAAAAACAAGCGAATAACGCACAAATCCCCCGCGCAGAATGCGCGGGGGATGCTGTTTGTTTTGTATATCAGCCTTTCACGGCGCCGGCGGTCATGCCTTCGACGAAGTACTTTTGCACAAGGGCGAAGAGGATGACGACGGGGATGGTGGTTATCGTGCCGAGAGCCATGATGATGCCCCAGTCGATGTGGGTGGAGCTGATGTAGTTTGCAAGGCCGACGGTGAGAGTCTTCATCGACTCTTTGTTGGTCAAAACGCTGGAGAGCAAGAACTCATTCCACGACATGATGAATGCCATGATGCCCGTGCTCAAAACGCCGGAGACGCACAGGGGAAAGTCGATTTTGGCAAAGACCTGCCATTCGTTCGCCCCGTCCATGAGCGCGGCCTCGTCAATCTCGCGCGGCAGCTTTTTGAAAAACGACACCATCAGCCACACGGAGAACGGCAGAGTCACCGTCAAATGCCCGATGATGACGCCCACATGACTGCCGGAGAGGCCGAGCGTGTTCATGATGCGATAAAGCGGCAGCATCAGCATTATCGGCGGCACGCAGTATGCCGCCAGGACGCTCACCAAGATGAGCTTGCGCCCGGTGAAGTTGAAGCGCGTGAGGCTGTACGCGGTGAGTGTGCCGACTATCATGTCAATGACCATGACGATGGAGGCGATATATAAGCTATTGAGAAAATAGTGGATTACGTTTTCATTTTGGAACGCCTGAATGTACCATTCAAGCGACCAGTCTTGCGGGAGGATTTTCGGCGGAATGGTGAACAGCTCAACGCCGGGCTTGAAAGAGCTCAGCGCCATCCACGCGAGTGGAAAGCCCACCAACACAACGAGGAAGATGACAAGAACGGCGGCGATGATGCCCGTGACGAGCTTGGTTCTTTTGACACTTCTAAACATTTTTCAGCACCGTCCTTTCCTCAGTCTTCAAGTACGCCGGATTTGAACACGTAGAATATGATGCACACGAGCATCAGTGCGCCGAGAACCATGGATATGGCCGCGGCATAACCCACCTGATACGAGCCGAAGGACGACTGATAGATGAGTATCGGCAGGGTGGTGGTCGAGCCGCTCGGCCCGCCGCCTGTGACCATGTAGATGAGGTCGTAATACGTGGCTGTCCAAATCGTTCTCAAAACGACGAGGACGATGGTGGTGTTTTTAAGCTGGGGGAGGGTGATGCGCGTGAAGACCTGCAGCTTCGTCGCGCCGTCGACCTCGGCGGCCTCGTACATCTGGCGGTCAATACCCTTGAGCGCCGCCCAATAGATGAGCATCGGGAACGGATACGAGCGCCAAATGTTGAGAATCACGACGACCCACATTGCCGGCCCCTGCATGGCCAGCAGTGACTGCCTTGCCTCCAAAAGCCCCGCCTGCTGCAGCCAATAGCTGACGATGCCGTAATCGGAGTTCATGATCCACTTGCTCACAAGCGCAAGCGTCACGGCGGGGACAACGTAAGGAATCAACAGAAAGCTTCTCAGCGCGGTTGAGCCTTTCATCGGCCGGGATATCAGCATCGCGATGGCCAAGCCGAGCACAAGCTGACCCAGCACAGACCAGAATGTCCACACGCAGGTGTTCCACAGGTACTTTTTGAAAAGCTTGTTGCCGAACATTCTCACATAGTTATCAAGCCAGACGAAGTTGCTGGATTTCTTGATAAGTGAGGTGTTGGTGAAGCTGAGATAAACGTTATAGCATACGGGGTAAACAACAAAGGTCAGAAGAAAGATGACGGCGGGGATAGCAAAGGCGAAGCCAATCAGCCTGTGCCTTTTCTCATAGCTGTCGAGCAATCTTCGTTTTGTCACGGCATTTGCCTTGCCCATCTTGTCTCTCTCCTAATCTGAAATAGTCTTTTTTTCATCTCTCGCCCACCTTGCGGTGGGCGAGAGAGTGCTTGGCCGAGGTTATTTCGGCCGGGTCAAATTACATGGTTGCGGCAAAGGCCGAGAGGTCGTCATTGATGAGGTCAAAGGCTTCCTCGGAGGTGTAGGTGCCGTCGCATGCGCCCTGAAGAGCCTCGCCGAAGATGGTGGTGGACTCAATGTAGGCGCTCATCGCGTTCAGGCCGTTCTCCATGCCGTACCAGTACCAGGTGCCGTTCTCGTACTGATCGAGGATGTAATCAACCTCGGTCTGGAAGTCGGCGACCTTCTCGCTGGCCTTGTAGATGTCAAAGGCGGGCTTGTAGGACGGGAATGCGAACATCGGGCGGGAGAGGGCACGCTCAGCGGCGCGTTCGGGGGTGTAAAGCGCGGTGAGGAAGTCGGTGACGAGGGCGTTGCGGGTGGCGTCTTCCTGAGTGCTGGCCACGAAGCAGTAGCCGGAGCCGAAGGAGGCAACCTTGTTGCCGTCAACACCGGGGAAGTCGAAGCAGCCGAGCTTGTCGACCATGTCGGGGTTGTTGCCCTGGGCATTGCCGATGACGGCGCCCATGTCGAGGGTCATTGCGGCAGTGCCGGTGACGGCGAGGGCGTTGCGGTAGTCACCCCAGCTCCAGGTCAGAGCACCGGCGGGGGAGGCGTTCTTGTAAAGCTCGACGAGATAGTCGATGACCTTGATGGCCTCTTCCTTCTGGCTGTCGAAGCAGTATTCGCCCGTGGCGGGATCGAGGAAGAACACGCCGGCGGAGCACATCATTTCATAAAGAGTCTGCGCGGCAACCTGAACGCCGTCCAGAGGAACGGGGAAGCCGGACATGTCAGCGGTGTTCAGCTCGGTGGCAACGGCCATGAACTCTTCCCAGTTGGTGGGGACGGCGAGACCCTTCTCCTCGAAGATGTCCTTGCGGTACCACACGGAGGTGTGCATTGCCCAGTCGGGCAGGCCGTAGACACTGCCGTCCGCGCCGGTGAGCACGGAGATGTAAGCGTCGGAGAAGTCGTTACGGCCGATGGAGTCGATTATTGCGTCAAGGGGCATGATGCTCTCGGCGGCGTAAAGGTACGCCGTGCCGCCGAAGTTGGTGTGCATGATGTCGGGGACATCGCCGGAGGAAGCGGCCGTGGCGAGCTTTTCATACATCTCGTTGAATGCGACCTTTTCCACGCTCACTTCGACGCCCATCTCGGCGGCGAGCTCGGTGAACTGCTTGTTGAGCACTTCATACTGCGCGTCTGCCGTCAGGTTCGTCCAAATGACGAGCTTTTCGCCGGTGTAATCAATTGCCTCCGGGGCGGCCGCTTCTTCGGCGGGCGCTTCGGCGGGGGCTGCCTCCTCGGCGGGGGCGGCGGAGGTGCCGCAGGCCGCCAGAGAGAACATCGTGAGTACTGCCAGCAACAGTGCTAAGATTCTCTTGGAACTCATTTTTCGTTTTCCTTTCATTTTGTAATGTATATTCTCAGGACTTTGACCTGTGAATACGAAGTTATGCGCGCAGGATCAGAGTATGCCGCCCTGCTCGCGGAGCTTTTCTTGCAAGGCCGCCATGTCCACATTGCGCGCGGTGACGCCCTGCTTTATCGCCATGGCCGCACCGGTGCCGACGGCCTCGCCCATGACCATGCACTGCGGCATGCAGCGGATGCAGTTGGCAACCTCGATTTCATAAGAGGCGCAGCGGCCTGCAACCAGCAGGTTCTCCTTGCCCTTGACGACCATGCAGCTGTAAGGAATGGTCATGCTCGTGCCCGGCTCAAGGTCATAAACGACCATGGTCTCACCCTCGGGGGTGTGGAAGCCGGCGGGCATTGCGCCGCGGCCGATGCTGTCGGGGAAGTCCTTGGCGTCGAGGAAGTCCTGGAACTTGACCTCGTAGTCGCAGATGACGCGGCGGCTTTCGCGGATGCCGAGCATGGCTGCGATTGCGGTGAGGTAAGAATTCTCAAAGCCGGGGATATAGTTTTTCATCGCCCATGCCACGTCGTAAAGGCACTTCTGGGAGAAATTCTCCTGCTCGGTGCGGGTTTCGAGGCCGAGGGTGCTGTTGGCCTCGAGTGCGCCGGAGCAGTTGATGGTCATCTCACCGGGATTGGGGGTGGAGGTGAATATGCCGAGCCAGTGGCGGAGATATTCCTTGTCCGCCGGAAGCTCAACGTTTTTCAGCTCATCCTTGAGCCCGAAGTGCATCTGGCCGGGGAAGCTCTTGAAATCGTGCCATGCGGGGGGCATCATGGTGTCCTCGATGGGGGGATTTTCTTCATAGTATTTTGCGACGCGCTCCATGTCGACACCGGCCATTTTGCCGATGAGGGTCATGGGTTGAATGTCTTTGTCGTCACGAATTTCGTAAGTGGCGCCGGCCTTGGCGCACACGGCGGCGTCGCCGGTGCAGTCGATGACGATTTTGCCGCGCACTTCGACAATCTGCATTTCGGACACAACGACCAGCCCCGTGACGGTGTCGCCGTCCTGAAGCACGTCGATTATTTGCGTATTAAGCCATGTGGTGAGGTTTTCCTCCTTGGCCGCGAGCTCGTCGAGCACGACCTTGGCAACCTCCGTGTCGTAAAGATAGCAGACGTCTTTGTCCGGGTCTTTGTCCACTATCGCGCCCATGTCGTTGAGAATGTTTCTCAGCTCCCACGTCATGCCGCCGACGCAGCGGTTCAGCTTGTCGCTGAAGCCAACCCACGCGCCTTGCATGCCCGATGTGAACTGACCGCCCAAGCAGCGGTTTTTCTCCACGATGAGCGTCTTTGCGCCGTTTCTCGCCGCGGCGAGACCGGCGATGCAGCCGGCAGTACCGCCGCCCGCAACTATAACATCGAATTCTCTCTCGATCATTTTGATCTCCTTTCGCGAAAACGCGTGTGCCCCGCAAGCACTTCGGGCTGAAAAGCCCGAAGTGTGCAGGAGAATGGGATTATGAAAAAGTTATTGCATTTTTTGTAAATTAGTTTTGCTTACAGCAAAACTAATGGCATATATGCCATTACAGCTTTTTGAGTTGTAATATTATCGCTTTCCTGAGCGAGAAGATTTTTCGCTCAGGGAAGTGCGCTTTTCGCAGGAATACACAGGTATTTCAAGAAAAGCTCACGAAGCTGTGCGGAAAAGATTCCGCTCAGGCGAGGTAACCGTAGTGCTTGAGGACATTCTTGAGGCGGACGATGTCTTCCTCGGGCAGCTCGGAGATGACGGGCTTGCGGC
>CAZXVA010000038.1:0-19868 GCA_964644305.1 uncultured Oscillospiraceae bacterium | reverse complement strand
CCCAGCTTACGGCGGATCAGCTCGGTGCCGCCCAGCATATTGCTCCACTGGTCATCGCCGCCGAACTGCATGTTGCAGCCGTAGTGCTGGAACATGTAGTAGAAGTCGTAGCTCTGCATGATCATGTAGTTGAACTCAAGGAAGCTCAGTCCCTTTTCCATACGCTGCTTGTAGCACTCGGCGCGCAGCATGTTGTTGACGGAGAAGCATGCGCCGACCTCGCGCAAAAGGTCAACGTAATTCAAATCAAGCAGCCAATCGGCGTTGTTGACCATCTGCGCCTTGCCCTCGCCGAACTCGATGAAGCGCTCCATCTGCTTTTTGAAGCATTCGCAGTTGTGGTCAATGACCTCTTTGGTCATCATGCTGCGCATGTCTGTGCGGCCGGAGGGGTCGCCGATGTGGCCCGTGCCGCCGCCCAAAAGGGCGATGGGGCGGTTGCCCGCCATTTGCAGACGCTTCATCAGGCACAGCGCCATGAAGTGGCCGACGTGCAAAGAATCCGCAGTGGGGTCAAAGCCGATGTAAAACGTCGCCTTGCCGTTGTTGATAAGCTCTCTTATCTCATCTTCGTTTGTCACCTGCGCAATCAAGCCGCGCGCAACAAGCTCCTCGTAAATGCCCATTTCATTTTCTCCTGTTTATTATAATTATTATTTATTATCGGTGATTATTTTTTCGGCAAGCTCTGCCGCGTATTCGATAAGCTCGGCGCAGCTATACCCGGATGCTTTGAGATCCTCACAGCGCAGTGCGCCGAATTCGCTTTCAAATTCGCCCGTGCACTTTCGCGTCAAGGCCGCAATTGTGTCCTTGGCGTCGATGTCATCGGCGTTGTTATACGGATTTGCAAGGCCGATGGCCATGACCGCGCCGCTGAGCGCGCCGCAAATCTCGCCGCAGCGCACACCGCCGCCGAAGCCGCCCGAAACGGCCAGAGCGGACGCATCGTCAAGCGAGGTATACTTGCCGCAGGCGCAAAGAATGCTCTGCGCGCAGTTGAAGCCGCTTTCGTGCAGCTCGGTTGCTCTCTCTTTAACTCCCACTAAATCGCCCCCTATAATAGTTCAACTCATGTCGCATTGCGCTTGAAGCTTTCAGCCGCGATGAGCTGCTCTTCCGCGCTTGCGAGCGTGGTTTCCGTGATGTGATCTCCACCGTGAAGCCGGGCAAGCTCGCGGCGGCGCCCGTCGCGGGCAAGGCCGTTGACCTCGGTGAAGGTGCGCCCGTCGTGCTCGTGCTTTTCGATGAGATAATGGCTGTCGGCCATGGCCGCGATTTGCGGCAGGTGCGTCACGCACATAACCTGCTTGCCTTTGGAAACGGAAAACAGCTTTTCCGCCACGCGCTGAGCCGCAATGCCGGACACGCCCGTGTCAATCTCGTCGAAAATCATTGTGCCGACCGGGTCATTTTCGGCAAACACGTTTTTCATGGCAAGCATAATGCGGCTGAGCTCACCGCCGGAGGCAATCTTGCTGATGCGGCCAAGCTCCTCGCCGGCGTTTGCGGACATGATGAAGCGCGCAGTCTCCGCGCCGTTTGCATCAAAGCCCGGCGCAGTCTCAACCGGGACAAGCTCCACGGCGAAACGCACCGAAGGCATATTCAGCTCGCGCAGCTCGTTGACAATGCGCCCCTCCAGTTCCTTTGCGCGCGAAGAGCGCGCCGCACCGAGCCTCTTGGCAGACGCTTTGCATCGCTCAATCTGCACTTCAAGCTCGCGATTGAGCTTGATGAGCCGGTCGTCGGCATATTCGATGTCATCAAGCTTTGCCCGGCATTCGTCGAGATACGCGGCAAGCTCGTCGTCCGTGCGGCCATACTTGCGTTCAAGCTTATTTATCAACGAAATGCGGCTTTCAAGGCTGTCATACTCCTCCGGGGAGAAGTCCAAGCTGTCGCGAAAATCGCGCAGGCGCTCCGCCGCGTCGGCAAGGGCAAAAGCCGCGTCGTTTATCCCGCTTGCCGCCGATTCAAGCTCCGGCGCGAGGGCGGCGGCGCGGGCGGCGTAATAGCCCGCATTCTGCGCCATGGACACGGCGTTGTCATCGCCCCCATAGAGGGCCTTGACCGCCTCGTCAATCGCCTCGGTCAGCTTTTCACCGTTGTGCAGAAGGTCACGGCGCGCTGTTATCGCGTCCTTCTCCCCCGGCTTTACGTCGGCGCGCTGAAGCTCGTCGATTTGATAGCGCAGACTTTCGCTCAAGCGCTCTTTTTCGATTTCATCCATGGTGAGCGCTTCGATTTCCTTTTTTATCGCGCGGTATTTTTTATACTCCGCGCGGTATTCGCCAAGCTCATCGGAAAGGCGGCCAAAGGAATCGAGATAATTGAGGTGGCGGCGCTCATCCATGAGCTGACGCCCGTCGTTTTGCCCGTGAATGTCGACCAGCATGGCAGCAAGCTCTTTCATCTGCGCGGCGGTGACGGGTGTGCCGCAAATGCGGCAACTGCTTTTGCCGTCGGCGCTGATGCGACGCTGTAAGATAAGCTCGCCGTCGGAGTCAATTTCGTTTTCTTCAAGCCAAGGGTCGACAATGGCGGAATCCGCGTCGAAAACGGCGGTGACCGTGCCGCGCTCCGCCCCACGGCGGACAAGCTCGCGGCTCACCCTCTCGCCGAGAACCGCGCCGATGGAATCGATGATTATCGACTTACCGGCACCGGTTTCGCCCGTGAGCACGTTCAAGCCGGATTTGAAGGCAATGTCGGCTCTTTCTATAACAGCTATATTCTCAATGTGAAGCTCATTAAGCATACGCCATTCTCCGTATCTGTGGATTAAAAAAGCTTTTCTATCTCGTGGAAAAGCCGATGCGCGGCATCATTGTCGCGCATGGCGATGAAGGCGGTGTCGTCACCTGCGAGAGTGCCGACAAGGCCGCTTATCTCCATGCCGTCAAGCGCAGAGCAGCAAATCGGCGCAAGTCCGGGGGGCGTCTTGATGACGATGATATTTTGAGCAAGGTCATAAGACAGCACGCTTTTGCGGAAAACCGCGCGAAAACGCGGGTTATGGTCGTCCTTCTCCTGTACGCTGGGTGAAACATAACGGTATCCCCCGTTCGGCGCAAGCTCCTTGACAAGGCGCATATCCTTTATGTCGCGGGAAAGAGTGGCTTGGGTGGTGTTGATGCCGCGCTCGGCGAGCGCCTGCATTAGCTGCCCCTGTGTTTCGATATCCCGCTGAGATATGATATCAAGGATAGCTCGCTGTCGTCCGTGCTTCATTTCCGACCTCCTGTTAAGTCAGTTTTTCGTATGCAATATCATAAAAGCTTCTCTGCCCCATGTCGACCATGGCGGTGCAATAAACAGAGCGCTTGACCGTGACAATGTCATTGTTGGCAAGGTCGAAAACGGCGTTGCCATCGACCGATAAATACGCCCTGCGCCCGTGCAGCTTCTCGGTTTTCACCTCGATGACGCGCGTCGGGTCGAGCACAAATGAGCGCGCGCCCATCACGTGCGCGCATATCGGCGTGATGATTATGTTCTCCGCGTTCGGCTCGACAATCGGCCCTCCGGCGGACATGGAATAGCCCGTTGAACCCGTGGGCGTGGCAAGAATAATGCCGTCACCGGAAAAAGCGGTCATCTTCGCGCCGTCGCACTTGGCGGTGAGCTTTATGCAGTCGCCATAGCCGTGAATGACGACGTCATTGAGCGCGCAGTCGGAATATATGGTTTCGCCGTTTCGGCTGAGCGTGACGGCGAGCTTCATTCTGGGGCTAATGGGCTGGCCGCCCTGCGCGGCCTTGACAATGAGTTCAAGCTCGTCCGGCTCAAGGGTGGTCATGAAGCCCTTCGTGCCCAAATTGACGCCCAAAATGGGCGTTGTGCATTCATGCAGCGTCCTCGCGACGGACAAAAGCGTCCCATCCCCGCCGATGACGATGATGAGCGAGCAATCCCCCGCCGCGTCGGAAAGCTCGCGCGTGGGAATGTCGGGCGGGATTATCCCCGGCTCATCGTCGGCAAAAACGGGGCAGATGACGGTTTCAAACCCCTCGGCGCGCAAAAGTTCAGCCGCCCTGCGCGTGAGCGCAAGGTCGATGTCACGAAAGGGATTCGGGCAAATTGCAATCATAGGCTTATCCTCGATTATAGGCGCGGTGAACCCGCGCCGGGGTTACAGCGTTTCGTGCGACGCCGCCACGACCGCCGCCGCGTCAAGCTCAACAGGCGGCAAAACGGCGTTTTTCATGTGGCAGATATATTCAATGTTGCCCTCCGGGCCTTTTATGGGCGAAAAGTCAAGGCCGACCGGCGTCAAGCCGATGCCGGGGGCAAAGTCCAATATGCCGCGCACGACCTCTTCGTGCACTCGTATATCACGCACAACGCCCTTTTTGCCAACCTCATCGCGACCGGCCTCAAACTGGGGCTTTATAAGGCAAATTATATCCGCGCCGTCTTTCAGCAAGGCTTTGACAGCGGGCAAAACGAGGCGAATAGAGATGAAGGACACGTCCATCACGGCAAGGTCGAGCTTTTCGGGAATCTGCTCATCCGTGACATAGCGGAGATTTGTGCGCTCCAGATTTATAACGCGCTCGTCCGTGCGAAGCTTCCAGGCAAGTTGGCCGTATCCGACATCAACGGCGTAAACCTTCGACGCGCCGTGCTGGAGCAGGACATCGGTGAACCCGCCCGTGGACGCGCCGCAGTCAATGCAGTTTTTGCCCGCCGGGTCAACCGGGAAAACGCGCAGCGCTTTATCGAGCTTATACCCGCCGCGGCTGACAAAGGGCAAGGTCTCGCCACGGATTTCGATATTCGCATCCGGCGCGACAGCCATGCCGGGCTTATCCGCCCGCTGACCGTTGACAAACACAACGCCGCTCATTATCGTCGTTTTCGCGCGCTCGCGGCTCTCCGTGAGGCCGAGGTCGAAAACAAGCTGATCTAACCTAAGCTTTTTCATCTCTGCGCCCCGCTTTGAACATCTCGCGCACGGCGCTTGCAATGCCCTGCGCGTCGAGCGAATAGTCATGCCGAAGCTCGGCCACAGTGCCCTGCGGCACTATGCCCTCGCCGAGGTTTATGAGCTTTGAGGCGCGCACGGGGACATTTCTGTCACCGCACAGCGCGAGGATTCTTTCGCCGATGCCGCCGAAGGCGCAGCACTCCTCCGGCACGACGAGGCGGCCTGTCTTGCGCACAGAGGCAAGCGTCGCGGCGAAGCTATTGGGCTTTATCATGCCGAGCTTGATGATATCGGCGCAAATACCGTCTTTTTCAAGCTCTCTTGCGGCGGCAATGACTTGATTGGTCATCACGCCGTAGCACACTATGGTCACGTCGCCGCCCTCGCGCAGCTTATATTCGCGCTCCAAATGCGACTGGGTGTACTCTCCCTCGCCGCCGCGCGGATAACGCACGGCCACAGGGCCGGATTCGGAGAAAAGCGCGGCTTCAAGCATGTCGTGAAGCTCGGCAAAGCTTGCCGGGCACATCACCGTCATCCCCGGCACAGAGCAGAGAAAGCCAACGTCGAATACGCCGTGGTGAGTTTCGCCGTCGTTGCCGACAAGCCCCGCGCGGTCGACCGCGAAAACGGTGTGCAGCCGCTGAAGCGAAACATCGTGAATCAGCATGTCATAAGCACGCTGGAGAAAGCTTGAATAGACCGCGAAAACCGGCAGCGCGCCCTGCTTTGCCATGCCGGCGGCCATGGCCGCGGCATGTTCCTCGGCAATGCCGATGTCGACAAAGCGCTTGGGATAGGTCTTGGCATATTCAACCAGCCCCGTGCCGGAGGTCATTGCGGCGGTGATGGCGCAGATGCGCGCGTCTCGCGCGGCAAATTCGCACAAATACTCGCCGAATTTATCCGAAAAACACGCGCCGCTGTCCTTCAATTCGCCGGTTTTGGGGTCATAAGGGCCGACGCCGTGATATTTGTCCGGGTGCTCCTCGGCATAAGAGCAGCCTTTGCCCTTTTTAGTCAGCACGTGGACAATGACCGGCTCCTCCATGTCCTTTGCAAGGCTGATGGCCGCCTCAAGCGCGCGGACATCATGCCCGTCGACAGGCCCAAGGTATTCAAAGCCCATTTGGCTGAAGGTATTGTCCGGCAGAACGCGGGACTTGAACCATTCTTTTATCTTGTGGTTAAAAGCATAAAGCTTGGGGGTTTTCTTAAACTCGGATCTATACCAGCGTTTGAAGCTGATATAGCCGGGCTTATAGCGCATTGCGCCGAGCAGGCGCGACATGCCGCCGACGTTTTCACTGATGGACATGTTGTTGTCATTCAAAATGATGACAATCGGCTCGCCGCAAGATGCAGCGTCCTCCAAGCCCTCGTAGGCGAGGCCGCCGGTCATTGCGCCGTCGCCGATGACGGCGGCGACATCATATTTCTCCCCGGTGAAGCGGCGCGCCCGCGCCATACCCGTGGCAACGGACACCGACGTGGAGGCATGACCCGTGATGAACGCATCGTCCGCGCTTTCATAAGGCTTGGGAAAGCCGGAAAGCCCCCCATGCTGGCGCAGGGTGGCAAACGCGTCGCGGCGGCCTGTTATGAGCTTGTGCGTATAGCTTTGGTGGCCGACGTCAAAGACGATTCTGTCCACCGTGGTGTCATACACCCTGTGCAGCGCGACCGTCAGCTCAACCGTGCCGAGGTTGGACGCGAGATGCCCGCCGGTCTTGGAAACACTGTTTATCAAAAACTCCCGAATCTCGCCGCAAAGAGCGTCAAGCTCTTCGCCGCCGAGTTTTTTTATGTCGGCAGAGGAGTTTATTCTCTCTAAAATACTCAAATCCTCACCCAAAAAGCTTAAATTATTTGTTTCTCGTCGCAAGTGCGTCGGCAAGCGAGCAAAGGAAAGCCGTGTCCTCAAACGCCTCCGAAAGAACGCCCTTGGCAAACTCCGTCAGGCGCTCAACCGTCTCGCGGCAGCCTTTTTCGCCCATGAGCGCCATGTAAGTATTCTTGTTCTCCTGCGCGTCAGAGCCGATGGGCTTGCCCAGCTCGTCAGCGGTGCTGAGAACGTCAAGCATGTCGTCGCGGATTTGAAATGCCATGCCCAAGGCCGCGCCGAAATGCCCGGCGGCGGTGAGCTGAAGCTCGCTCCCACCGGCGGCGGCAACGCCCATTTGACACGCCGCCACCAAAAGCGCGCCGGTTTTGCGGCTGTTGATGTCGGTGAGCTGCTGCTCTGTGAGGGCTTTGCCCTCGCCGAGCATGTCAAGATACTGCCCGCCGCACATGCCGTCAAGACCGACTGCCCCGGCCAAAATCTCCGCGCACTTGGCGCGGTTTTCGGCAGGGAGTTCGGCAGTCAGAACGCTGTGGAACGCCTCGGCCTGAAGCGCATCCCCCGCAAGGGTGGCAACACACTCGCCGTAAACCTTGTGGTTGGTGGGTCTGCCGCGGCGCAAATCGTCATTATCCATGCAGGGCAGGTCATCGTGAATGAGGCTGTAGGTATGCAGCATTTCAATGCCGCAGGCCGCCGGAAGTGCCTTTTCAACATCACCGCCCGAAATGCGGCAAAACTCCAGCACCAGCATGGGGCGGATGCGCTTGCCCCCGGCGAGCAGGCTATATCTCATCGCCTCGGCAAGCCCCGCCTGCGGCAGGCTTTCAAACCCCGCGAAGCACTGATCCAGCGCGGCTTCTATCATGAGCTTGTAATCTTTCTCGTTCATGCGTTTTCATCCTCAAAGGGCAGCTCGACGGGCTGTCTGTCGGCGCCCTTTTTGAGCTTGACCACGGTCTGCTCGGCCTCATCCAAGAGCTTTGTGCACCCGGATATAAGCTTTGTCCCCTCTTCAAACATGGCAAGAGACTCGCTGAGCGACATGTCGCCGCTTTCCAAGTGCTTGACAATTTCGTCAAGCCGGGCGACAGCCTCTTCAAAGCTCGGCTTTTTTGCGGCCATATTGCATTCCTCCAAATCTGCGTATATTTACACGCCCTTCACGGCGGTCACGGCGCATTCAGCCTCGCCGTCGGAAAAGCGCAGGGACAGCGCGTCCCCTTTTTCAATGCTTTTGATGCTTTTTATCATTTTGCCCTCGCCGTCTGCGGCGATGGCATATCCGCGCGAGAGCACCTTGAGCGGGCTCATCGCGTCAAGCGAGGCCGCAAGGCGCAAAAGCTCGTGCTTTTTTTGCTCATATATGCGCTGCTGCTCGGTGATTAGCTTATCGCGGCAGCGGTCAAGCTCAATGCGGCGGTCGTCAATGCTCGCGGTGGGGTTTTGCATGACGCGCTTTGATGTGATGCCGTCCAAGCGGGCGCGCAGGGCGGCAAGGCGCTTGCTCATCGCCTGTCGCGCGCGGATGTCATAGCCGTTGAGGGCATCTGCAAACTCCGCGATGTCCGGCACGGCGATTTCCGCCGCGTTTGACGGTGTCGAGGCGCGCGCATCGGCCACAAAGTCGGAAATGGTGACGTCCGGCTCATGCCCGACGGCGGAAATGACGGGGATTTCGGAGGCATATATCGCGCGCGCCACGCGCTCATCGTTAAACGCCCACAAATCCTCAATCGAGCCGCCGCCGCGCCCGGTGATGATGACATCGCCGATCTTGAATTCGTTTGCATAGCGTATCGCGCCGACAATCTCGGGCGGGGCTTCAACACCCTGCACACGCACGGGCAGCAAAATCACCTTCGTCAGCGGCCAGCGGCGACGCAGAATGCGAATCATGTCGTGCACAGCCGCCCCGGCGGATGAGGTTATAATCGCGATTTTTTCCGGGTAACGCGGCAGGGGCTTTTTGTGCGCCCTGTCGAATAAGCCTTCCTCGTCCAGCTTCTTTTTCAACTGTTCAAAGGCCACCTGCAAATCGCCCGTGCCCTCCGGCAGAAGAGCGGTGCAGTAAAGCTGATAAGCGCCGTCGCGCGGGAAGACCGACACGCGGCCGAACGCCGTCACGCCCATGCCGCTTTCCGGGCGGAAACGGAGCTTATCCGCGCTGGATCTGAACATGACGCAGCGTATACTGCTCTCGGCGTCTTTGAGCGTGAAATAATGATGCCCGGAGGGATAGATTTTATAGTTTGAAAGCTCGCCGCGAACGCAGACCTCGTTCAAAAGCGGTTCACTGTCGATGAGTCCTTTTATAATGCCGTTGAGCTGGGTGACGGAAAGCGATCGTTGCTCCATGCTCAAGCCTCAACGTTGTCCGGCTCGCTTTGTGCGCTTTCGTCAAGCGCCGCGTCGCACTCAGGCGTGACGTCATTCGCCGTGTCCGGGAACTCCCCGCGCATGAAGCCGCCGAGAACACCGTTGACAAAGGAAACGGTGTCCGGGTCATCATAGCCCTTGTCAAGCTCGACCGCTTCGTTTATCGCCGCCGAGGCGGGCACATCGTCAATATAAAGAATCTCGCATATCGCGCAGCGCATGGCCGCAAGCGCGGTTTTGGAAATGCGCTCAGGGCGCCAGCCCTTGGCATAGCGCTCGATATACCCGTCAAGCTCAGCGCGGTTTTCGGCCATGAGGGTGGTGATGCGGCGGATGTATTCAAGCTGCTTTTTGTTGGGGAACTCGGCGTAAAGCTCGTTTTCCTCGGCGAGGGTGGAATAATGCTCTTGCGAAAAAAAGCTGTCGAAAATATCATCGGGCGAAACGCCGGCGGACGCGGCGGCAAAGCCGAGCTGAATCGCGATTTCTCTGGCGGTAGTCCTCGTCATTATATAATCCTCCGGGCTTTATTTGTCGAACGCAACGCCCGAAACGTGGACATTGACCTCGGCCTTGTCCATGCCGGTGGCGCTCAAAACGACGGCGAGGATTTCTTCCTGAACGGTCTTTGCAACGTCCACGATGTTGTATCCGTAAAGCACCGTGATTATCGCGTCGACGACGATAAGCCCGTCATTAAACTGCACCTTCACGCCCTTGGAAAGAGACTTGATGCCGATAAGCTCAACAAGCTCGGCACCCGACGTGACGGAAAGGCCGGAAACGCCTTCAACCTGTGTGACGGCCTCTCTGACAAGAGCGGAGATGACCTCTTCGGAAATATTTATGCTGCCGTTTGCTTCGCGGCAGGTAATGTAATTTTCACCCATGATTGTTCCTCCTCAGATGATTTCAGAGTATTGTACCACGTTATGCCGAAAAAATAAAGACAAATCGTGAAAAATAGCTGCATAACACAAAAATATTCCGGCGCGCGGCATTTTGCGCACCGGAATCGGTTCAGCTTTTCACTTCTATAATGCTCAGCTGCGCCGCCTGATAGGGCGTTTCGGAGCAGATTATGTCCGTTATCTGCGCCACGGCCTCGGCGCTCAGCCCCTCGGCGGGCGCGGGCACGGCGACGGTGACAGTGTCGTTGCCGATATACACGACGCAGTCGGCAAATTCCTTTGCGATGAGCAGGTTTTCAATCTGCGATTCCTGCATGGAGTTTGTGGCCATAACTGAAATGGCATTCATGGCGCTGTCAATGGTCTCCTGCGAGGCGGTTTCCGCCGAGGCCGCCGTTTGCAAAAGCTCAAGCGCCTCATCGCGCGAAACCTGACGCGTCAAACGCGCCTCGGCAAAGTATTCCGTGCCGTCTCCCCCGGCGCTGAGCTGACCTGCCTCGGCGCTGGCGTTGAGCATGGCCGCGTCCTCGGCGGACACCATTTCCGCGTCCGGGCTGCCCCAGCGGCTGTTATACGACCAGTTGAGCGCCACCGCCGCCCCCACGAACACAAGCACCGCCAGCATCGTGATATTTCTTTTCCTGTTTTTCATTGCTTTTCTGCTCCTCCCTTTTCATTGAGTCATTTTGAGTATCGTTATTTTATCAGATGCAAAACCAGTATATGAACTGACTGCGCGAATAATATCCAGCCTGACCTTCGCGTCCCCTGCTCCGTCGCAAACGACAACCACACCGCTTTCCGACACAATGACCTCCGCCCGCCCGACGCCGCCGGTGCAGGAAAGCACGGCTTCAAGCGGGTTGTCGGCATCGCCGGACGAGGAAAGGGCGTTGTCCTTGCCGGGGATGAGCATGAGCAGCACGCCGAGAACGAGCACAATGAGCGGGTATTTGAACTTTTCAAGCGCCGAGGCTGTTTTAGTCGGTTCATCCAATGCTTATCCACTCCACTCTTTCCGGCGGTATGCCCAGCTCTGAGGCAAGAATGTCTTCAAGCTTTTTTCTCTCCGGCGCTGTCGCGTCGGCGGTGATGCTCGCCGAGTGGGGAATCCACGCGGTCTCCGCGCTCCATAGAAGCTCCACCTCAACTTCCTTGACGCTCACGCCCAGCTTTTCGGCCTTGTCTGAAATATATGCCGCGCACTCGGCTTGTATAACCGTTCTGTTGAGCCTGTCGGATATCTCGTCCCCGCGCCGGGTTATGCCCGCCTCGCGCTCACGATAGCTTGTCACAAGGCGGGCATAATAGTCAAAATCAAAATCTTTCAGCGGCGATATGGCCGTGATGATGAGGACGCATGAGCACAAAATCCCCGTCACGCGCTTGACCGACCCGTCCGGGATAACACTGCACACGACGCCGCAGAGTATCGAAAGGGCGCAAATTTCGCGTATAACGGCGCTCATGACGTGCTCACCATCCTTATCGCCGTGGTGAATGAAATGAACAGCATTATCGCACAGCACCCCACGAGGCCCAAGAGTATGCCAAGCGCCGTGCCGACGTCGTTTATAAACGCGGACAGCTTGGCGTTGGGCACCATGTCGCAGGCGCAGGCCGCCGCGCGAAAAAGAAGCAGCTTCGCCGAAAGCGCGGCGAAGGGCGCGGCACACAGCGCCGCCACCGCCACGAGGCTGAGCGCCCCGGCTGAGTTTTTGATTATCCCTGCCGCCGAGAGAACCGTGGCTGCCGCGTCGGATATTATCCCGCCGACGACGGGGAGCGCAGTGGAGATGACCGTGCGCGCCGTTCGCGCCGCGACGGCGTCCACCCCACTCGTCACTATCCCCGTCAGGCCGATATACCCGCTGAAAACAATGGTGAAGCCGGTCATGAACGTGGTTGCAAGCCACTTTGAAAAGCGCTGACAGCTTTTGAGCACGGGGTTATCAAATATCGCACCGGAGAGGGCCAGCGCAAGAAACGCATATACAAGCGGAATGACAAAGCCCTGAGCCGCGCTCATGAGAATGTCAATGGCAATGCACACCGCCGCACAGCGCGCCGGGGCCGACACCGCCGCGCCGCACACACCCGCCGCCGTGAAAACCGCCGGAAGCGCCGCGCGGGAATAGTCCGACATCTGCGTGAGCGCGCTTGACGTCTGCTCAACAAGCCCGTCCACCCCGCCGATGAGCGTCCCGGCGGCGGCGCAAACGGCGGCGATTGAAATATAATCCCGTATGGCGGGGTCTTTGGCAAACGAGCCGGTCAAGGCAGAGCACACGGCGATTGCCACAAGGCCGAGAACATCCGATACATTCTCTTTTACCTCGCGCCGAAGCTCCGTCACGCATTTTTCAAACAAGCGTGCCAGTGCGCCCTGCGCGTCATATCTCCCGTCGGCGCCGAGGCTGCCGCTTATCTTTTTTGCCTCATCTGTCAGGGTGCTTTGCGCCTCGGAAATGCCGGTCAAACGCGCGAGGCTGTCCGTGGTGTCGTCGGCAAAGGCCGACGACATGAGCACGGGCAGAATAAGAACAATAAGCGCGAGACAACGAAAATGCTTTTTCACACCATGCCCCCTATCATGCGCAGCATGCTGATTATAAGCGGCAGGGAAACGCTCATGGCGCAAAGTGTCCCGGCAAGCTCGACGGCGGAGGCCGCCGCGGCTTGTGCCGCGTCACGGCAAAGGTCCGATGTCAGCTTTGTCACAACGGCGATGGCGGTGCACTTGAATATGGGCGCGATGAAAGTGTCCGACGTGCCGACAAGGGTTTTGACCGTCTTGGTTAGGGTAGAAAGCTCTCCGGCAAATGTGAGGGCGGAGGCGGCAACAATCGCGGCCGTGACCGCGCCGAGGACGAGGGAGATTTCCGGGTTTGTCCGCCGTATCAACAGCCCCGCCACCGACGCGAGCAGCGCCGCCGCGGCGGATTTGAATATCAATTCCATGCTCAAAGCCCGAAAAGCGTCTTGATGAGGTCAAAAAGCTCGCTTATTTTGCGAACCACCACCATCAGCACCACGACAAGCGCGGTTATCGTGGTCATAAGCGCCTGTTCATCGCGCCCGGAGCGCTGGAGCAGAATGTTCAGCACCGCCACCAATATCCCGACCGCCGCGATTTTGAAAATCAAGTCAACATCCATTTGTAAAGCCCCTATATCAGCATGATTACCAGCATAAGCCCCGCTGAGGCCGAGACGCCGAGGGTGAGCCGCCGCTTATCGGCGTGCTCCGCGCGCGCCGCAATGAGCGCGCGATTGAACGCACACTCGCACTGCGAAATTGCCTCAAGCTGCGTCGTCAGCTCGCCCCGCCCCAAGATACGGCCGAGGGCGACGAAATCATTCAGCTCATCCGCGCCGAGCGCGGAAAGCTCACACCGCGCGCACTCCGCCCAAAGCTCGCTGAGTTCACTTTGTCCGAGAAGTGCAAGCTTTTCGCACAGCGCGGCGAAAAACCGCCGCGCGTCTCCCTCTGCGCGCTTGGACAGCATGTCCGCAAGCGCGGGGACAGACGCAAGGCGCGCGCCAAGCTCCACGCGCATTTGACACAACGCGCCGCACAGCGCTTCAAGCGCACGGATTCTCGCCTTTTCGCGCCTGAGCTTCATCAAGCCAAGCGAAAAGCAGCCGGAGAACGCCATTATTGCGCCGAAAAGACGAGTCAATTGAGACGTCGGCATGTATACGTCCTTTTCCCGTCGACGGCGCGGATTTCCAGCGCGCAATCAAATATATTCTCGTCCAAAAGCGCACGATACAGCGCGCGACGCGTCAGGCTGTCGGCAGACTCGGCATGTGCCGTGGCGAGAAGCGCCACGCCACAGCCGCTTATTTCACGCATTGCGGCAATGTCGGCAGAATCCGTTATCTCGTCCACGGCGATATACTGCGGGTTCATCGCGCGCAGCAGCATCAATGCCGCGCGGCTTTTGCGCACGCCGGACAAAACATCCGTGCGCGCACCCAGGTCAAAGGCCGCGCCCGCGCCGTCATCGGCGGCCAGCTCGCCGCGCTCATCCGCCACGGAGACATTCACCCCGGAGTCGGAAATGCGGCGGACAAGTTCGCGAAGAGCGGTGGTTTTCCCGCCGCCGGGCGGCGAAACTATCAGCACACTTTTGCGCGCTCCGCGTGTCAGCTCATTATATGCAATGTCCATATTGCCGGAAAACTCATGCGGGATTCTTATATTCAGCGAAGTGACTCGGCGAAAGGCGCTCACCTCGCCCGATTGCACTGCCGCCGCGCCGCACACCCCTATTCTCAGCCCGTGCGCGAATATGTACCCTTCGCGAAGCTCAGTGATATGCGAGTGCAGTGACGCGCCCGTGGCGCGCTCCAAGACGCAGTTTATATCCCGTTCGGTCACGGCGCGGCTTGACAGCAGCACTTCGCGCCCGGCGACAAGCGCCGTCGGCGCGCGGCCAAGACGCAGGCGAATTTCCTCCGCCGCAGTGAGTGTTCCGTGCGCGGTCATATCAACAAGCCCGTCCGGCAAAAGCGAGAGGGCGTTTTGCGTGTAATGCATTTGATGGCCTCCGTAGATAATCCTCAATAATATCTATGCTGTTGTTAATGAATTATTCTTGAATCCTATCGCAAACTGTGGTATGATTTAACGTGTACTTAACACCCGAAGCTGTCGGGTTAACGATTGGAGAGAAATAAAAATGGAAATGAAAGTACTGTGGGCCGGCGCACTGTTCTTTGCGGGTTGGCTTTGGTTTTTCCTTTTCGTCAGACAGTTTATTTTTAATTTCGCGGTCGCGTTCCCTCTCATCGGCGGCATGAACCGCACAAGCGAGGGGCTGATGCACAAAGCCGCCACGCGCTACACCGTTATTTCCACCATTATATGCGGCCTTTTGATCGGCGCTGTGCTTTTCGTGATAATTCGATTTTGCGCAACATATCTGATGATAAGTTTCTTTGTCGGCGGGGCGCTCGGCCTTGTGCTGTATCTCAACAAATTCACGCCGAAAAACCGCCAAATGTTTGATGCATTTTGCGCGACCTATTATCAATTCGTCCCCGATGATGAGCTGCGCACGGCGATGTACAACAAAAAGCCCGGCCAGATGAAGCAGCGTCTTCACGCAATGGAGATTTCCACCGACTTCATCCCGAAATTCAAGGATTAAAACACTTATGCATACGAAAACGCCCCGCCTTTAGGCGGGGCGTTTTTTGTTCGGGTTTCACTTATTCGGCCATGGGGAAAGCATGCCGCGCGTGACGAGGAAGGCGCGGTCTGCAAGCTCGGCCATGGGCGTGTCGGACAGGGAATCGGAGTAAAAGCACTCTGTGTGCGCGCCGGGGTACTGCTCATGAAAGCGGCGCACTTTTTCAACATCGTGGCAGTTTTTGCCCGTGATGCGGCCGGTTTGGCTGTCCATGCGCGTGGCAATGAGGCGCACGCCGAGCCTATCAGCCGCAGGCCGGAGCAAGAATTCGGGCGAGGCGGAGATGATGATGTCATCGTCCTTTTTCTGCGCGAGATACCACTCGCCCACCCCGTCAAATTTCTCTTCCCAAAAATCAGTCACAACGCGCTCGGCGTCGATATAGCGGACGAATGAAAAAAGCTGCTCTTTGAGCGCCGTCATGTCGATTTTGCCCAGCGCCTTTTTCGCGCCCATGAGCAGTGTGCGCGGCACAGTGCGCAGTATGGCCGAAGGATAGCGCTTCAGGCAATAGAGATAAAAGGTGACGGAGCTGTCGCGGATATAGATGGTCTCGTCAAAATCGTAGGTATTCATTGTGCGTCAGAGAACGTAACGGACGTAATCGGCCTTGCGGGGCTTGGCCTCCGGCGCTTCGTCGGGATAGCCGAGAATGCAGTTGCCGATGCCGATGTATTCGCCCTCAATGCCCCACTTTTTCAGCAGTGCCTTGCCCTCATCGCCGTCAAAAACCTCGCGCGCGCGGTTGACCCAGCATGAGCCGAGGCCGAGTGCGTGTGCCGCGTTCATGAGGTTGCCCATGACGAGGCTGCCGTCGGGGACAGCGTTGGCACTGTTCGCGTCGGCGAGCACCACCAGCACGGTCGGCGCGCCGTAAAACGGGTCGTGGCTTGCGCCCATGACGGCGGCATTGAGCTTGGAGAGGGTTTTGATCTCCTCTGCGTTCTGCACGGCGACGATGATGGGCGACTGGCGGTTCATGGCCGTGGGGGCATAAACCCCGGCTTCAAGCACGGTGTCAAGCTCTTCGCGGGTGATTTGTTCGGCCTTATAGCGGCGGACACTGCGGCGGGATATGATGTCGGATACGGTTTGATTCATGGTCAATTCTCCTTTTATGTTACTTATTATATATAGTTCTATACACGTTTGCGAAAAGTGCGGCAGAGAGGACAAGCTCAAATACGGCCGCCGTGAACGCGGAGAACACACCGCTCACGGCAAGCGCAATCAGCAAGCAACGGCCGAGGACGAATATCGCGGCATTTTGCATTGACGCGTGATACGTCAGTTTTGCCATGCGCACAGCAATCGGCAGGCGGCTCAGCTCATCGGCCATAATGAGCACATCGGCGGAATTGAGCGCAGCTTGTGAGCCGAGTGAGGCAATTGAAATGCCGACATCTGCGCGCTCCAAGGCTTCCAAGTCGCTTGCGTGGTCGCACACCACGGCAAGGGACGAACGTTCGGGCTTAGTCGCGAGGATATACTCAACAGCGGACACCTTGCTCTCCGGCGTCAGCTCCGGCTTGACCATGTCAAAGTTCAGTGACGAGGCCACAGGGCGGGCAATCGAGCGCACGTCACCCGTCAAAAGGACGGTGTTCTTCACGCCGAGAACTCTCAGCTCCTCCAGCGCGTCAAAGGCGCCCTCGCGCACCTTATCGGAGACAATGAAATAGCCGCAATATTTGCCGTTGACGGCCACATGAATGGCCGCGCCGCCTCGGCGAGGCACTTCGCAGTGCACACCGTGCTCCTCCAAAAGCGCGGCGTTGCCCACGTAGATATGATCCCCCCGCACAAGGGTGCTTATGCCGCGCCCCGGTATGCTCTCGGTTTTCACACTTTCGCGCGAATCACGTTCAAAGCTGCCGCAGGCGGCGCAAATCGCGCGCGCCACCGGGTGCGGCGAATACTGCTCGGCGCGAGCGGCAGTGAGCAGCAGGTCATAATCCGTCAAGCCGACAGGCTCAATGTCGACAATCGTGCAGCGCCCCTCGCTTATCGTGCCGGTTTTGTTGAAAATCATGGTTTTCGTGCGGGCAAGCGCCTCAACAAAGCGCGTCCCCTTTATCACCACGCCGCGTCGCGCCGAAGTTGCCACGCCGCCCAAAAAGCCGAGGGCGGACACCGCCGAATACACCGCCGTGTTCCCCAGCGCAAGCAGCACACCCGCGCGGCATATCCACGCGCGCCATTCGCCCGTGAGTATCGGCGGCAAAACGGCAAGCACCAAGGCCGCCGCGGAGACAAGCGGCGTGAAAACCGCCGCGAACTTGTCCACGCGTTTTTCATACCCGGACTTATAACGCGCGGCGTCCTCTGAAATGTCGGCAATGCGCCGGGCAAAGGAATCGTGGAAATTGCGCGTCACGCGGATGCGCAAGGGCGCGTCAATGTTGACACAGCCGGAGAAAACTCGGCTTCCGCGCGCCACAGTGTAGCTTTCCGAAGAATCCGTCAACGGGGACGGGTCAAGCGCGCTCATCCCCTTGACAACAACGCCGTCCAGCGCGAGGATATCACCCTCCGCCACGGCCATAATGTCGCCCACGGCGACTTTTTCAAGCTCGGTTTTTTCAAGAAGCCCGCGTTCGTTTTCAATCAGCACTTCGTCGGGCATCGGGATTTTCATCTCGTCGCACATTTTCCCGGCGAGCTTATGGCAAAACGCTTCAATCAGCTTTGCCGCGCGATACAAAAGCATCAGCGCCGCGCCGCCGCGATAGTCCCCCGCGGCAAAAACCGCCACGGCGGCGACAATCGCGGGTATGCTGTCGTCGAGATAGTTCCCGGCGGCAAGCTGCTCGATGGCGCGCATGAGCACCCCGTAAAGCGCCGCGAGAAGCGGCACGGCGAACACCGCCAACACCACCCAGCCTTCAACGCGCAATATACACGCCGCGACAAACAGCGCAAACGCCGCGCCGTCTTGGATGAGGCTCGCCTTTTCAAGCCCCAAATCCGTCTGCGCGTGCATGAGCGTCGGGGATGCGGCGGCGCGGGCGGGTCTTTTGGGCGCGTCCGGCTTCATGTGCCGCTGCTTTGTCTCTTTTTGCGGGTAGTGCTTACTCATTTTTACCTCTTCCCTTTGCTCTTGCAATCGCAAGACGAATTATAAATACAATCATGCACCCGATGAGCGCGCCGCAGGAATCAAGCGCAACGTCGCTCACCTGCGCCGAGCGGCCGGGGACAAAATATTGATGAAGCTCATCCGTGGCGGCGTAGAATATGCAAAACACCCATGCCGCGATTAGTGCGCCGAAACGCGATTTGAGCGCGGCGAGGCGAAAATCCCGCCGCAGTTCGCCGAACAAAAGCGCGCTTGCAACGCCGAGCATGCAAAATTCAAATAAATGCGCGTATTTTCTGATGTCGTGCTCCGCATCCTGCCCGGAAATCGACGGCAAAAGCGCAATTAGCTCTTTCAGCCGTGCCAAAAGGCCGTCACTCAGCTCCTGCGAGCTGTCGGCATTCTGCGCGGAAAAGACGAATATCGCGACCATGCACAAAAGCGTGAACGCGGAATAGATGATAGTCCGCGCGCGATGTCCCCTGTCCACGTCCGTCCTCGCCCCTTTCCGTCTGTGACGTAGTTGATTTTACCACATAAATATAAATAAATCTACTTGTAAATATGACGATACTCGCAGGCGCAACACCGCGAAACGAAAGTTTTTTCCCAAATTGCGCAATAATGTGGTATAACGTCACTAACTTAATAATTTTTTATGTTTACTACCTCCCTGTTTTTGCAAAATTTGCATTTCATATTTCGGTATATCTCACTCGCTTATGCAAAAGATATGTTCGGGCGAGAAACCCGAATAGAGAAAAAGGAGATGCAAACTATGTCTACCAATTCCAGCAATCATCTTGTCAACCCTGCGGCTCGCGACGCCATGGAAAAGTTCAAGATGGAGGCCGCGTCTGAAGTCGGCGTTAACCTCAAGAACGGTTACAACGGCGACCTCACCAGCCGCCAGGCCGGTTCTGTCGGCGGCCAGATGGTCAAGAAGATGATCGAGGCCTACGAGAACGGCATGAAGTAAAGCCCTCCCATAGAGGGGCGGCGCAGAGCTAAAAACAGCCGCGTATAGAAAGCGGGTCCGTACCAGTGGTACGGACCCGCTTTCTGTGTTGGTGGGAATTTTCTTACTTCACGCCCATCCAGCCGGAGATGACCATCCGCTGGACCTCGGAAGTGCCCTCGTAGATCTCGGTGATCTTGGCATCGCGCATGTAGCGCTCGAAGGGATACTCACGGGTGTAGCCGTAGCCACCGATGAGCTGCAGGCAGCGACGGGTCACGTCGGAAGCGGCCTCAGAGGCGTACAGCTTGCCCATAGCGGCCAGGTGGCTGTAGGGCTCGTGATCCTGCTTGGCCTGAGCGGCGCGGTAGATCAGCAGACGGGCGGCGTCCACCTTGGCCTG
This sequence comes from uncultured Oscillospiraceae bacterium, assembly GCA_964644305.1. Classification (GTDB taxonomy): domain Bacteria; phylum Bacillota; class Clostridia; order Oscillospirales; family Oscillospiraceae; genus Limivicinus. Next base: position 162 of record CAZXVA010000038.1, on the reverse strand, counting down.
CATGTCGGCCAGCTGGAACTGGGTGTTCTGGAACTGGCTGATGCGCTTGCCGAACTGCACGCGCTCCTTGGTGTACTTCACGGTGTCGTCGATGGCAGCCTGAGCGATACCCAGAGCCTGAGCGCCGATGCCGATACGACCGCCGTCCAGAGTGGTCATGGC
>CAZXVA010000037.1:0-20200 GCA_964644305.1 uncultured Oscillospiraceae bacterium | reverse complement strand
CCGGTGGACTTGAAGTCGGGGACGATGGTGAAATACTGCCACACCTTGCCCTCAAGGCCGTTCTTGGCAAACTCTTCGCGCAAAATGGCGTCCGACTCGCGCACGGCCTCCAAACGGTCGCGCGTGATGGCGCCGACACAGCGCACACCCAGACCGGGGCCGGGGAACGGCTGGCGATACACCATGCCGTCGGGCAGACCCAGCGCCTTGCCGACGACGCGGACTTCGTCCTTATAAAGAAGCTTCACGGGCTCAACCAGCTCGAACTGAAGCTCAGGCGGCAGACCGCCGACGTTGTGATGGCTCTTGAGCCCGTCGGATTCGAGAATGTCGGGATAAATCGTGCCCTGGGCGAGGAAGCTGATGCCGTCGAGCTTGGCGGCCTCCTCGGCGAAAACGTCAATAAAGAGCTTGCCGATTATCTTGCGCTTGGTCTCCGGGTCGTCGACTCCGGCGAGGGCATCAAGAAAACGGTCGGACGCGTCAACATAGATGAGGTTGGCGTCCATCTGATTGCGGAACACTTCGATGACCTGCTCAGGCTCGCCCTTGCGGAGAAGCCCGTGGTTGACGTGCACACAGGTGAGCTGTTTGCCGACGGCCTTTATCAAAAGCGCGGCAACCACCGAGGAGTCAACCCCGCCGGAAAGTGCCAAAAGTACCTTTTTGTTGCCAATCTGCGCGCGCAGTGCGTCAAGCTGTTCGGCGATGAAGGCCTCGGCCAGCGCGGGCGTGGTGATGCGCGCCATGCTCTCAGGACGTTTGTTGTCTGCCATATCTATTTATCTCCTTTATAATGGAATAACAATGTGATGGGTGCGGGGGTCAGCCGTGAGCGAAATACAGCGGGTCGCGCGAGATGAAGGAATAGTCCCCCTCGTTATAGCCGAACTGCTCGACCAAAAGCTCATAGCGCTCGTCGAGATAGACCTGATTCGTCCAAGGGTCGACGTGGTCGATGCGCCAGCCCTCGCCGGTGGGGTCGCTCCAGACGGTGGTGTTGACCTCGCAATCGGGGTGGGCGGCGATGAACGCCTCAACCTGCTCGGCCGGGACAGGCGCGGAGCAGCCCAGCCACAGGCGCTTTAAGTTATTCAGCCCCATGAGCGGGGTGATGTCATTGAAATTGCGGCAGTTGCCGATGTTGAGATGCTCAAGCTTGGTGCAGTTGGCAAGCGGGGAGAGGTCGGAGATGCCGGCGTTAGTTTGAATCTCCAAATATTCAAGCTCGGTGCAGTTGGCAAGTGGCGAAATGTCGGAAATATTGTTCATGGCGAGAACCGCCACTTCGAGCTTGGGCATGCAGGCGACGAAGGAAATGTCCGTGATGACCTCATTGTGGCCGAGGTCGATGTACTTCACGTCTGTGCAGCAGGAGAGCGCCGCGACGTCGCGATCCGTCACCAGTCCGCCGACGGAGGGCTTGGAGGCGAGGATTTTTTCAACATCGGTGCGCACGGAGTAATTGGAGGCAAACCACACGCGCCACACGACCTTCACCCCCGGCAGCGCGTCGCGCAGGGCGAGCATCTGCTCATTGGAAAGGCCGCAGAAATCCATGTCGAGGTATTCGAGATTTTTCATCGACGACGCTATACTATACACCAGAGCCCCGCCGTCGTCAATCGGAATGTGGTTGATGTCGACGGTTTTGTCAAGGAGGGTGAGGGGCTTGCCGTAAAGGGTGAAGGAGTAATCAAAATCTGCGTCGGGGCAGGCTTGAACCATGGCGGAGATGACCGACCAATCGAGCGGGGTGGCGGCCTCGTCGCCGAGGGTGACGCGGCGGAGCTTCGTGAGATACGGCAGGACGGACATTACCTCGTCCGCCTGCGCCGCCGTCATGCCCGTGAGGTCGACGGTCTCGGCGTCGAGCGTGAGCTCATGGCCGAGGAGGGTGCAGGTGTAAACAATTTCGGCGTTCGGCGCGGCGTCGGCAATGGCACGGGCGGCCTGCGGCGTGACGCCGCCGGCGGTGAGGTCTATGGTTTTGAGCGCGGGGAGATAAGCGACAAGCTCGGCGGTGCGCTCGGCGCCCGGCGCATCAAGCGCGCCCGGCGCGAGAGACTCGGCGTGATTGTCAATCACCGTGCCGTCGGGGAAGGTGACGGTGAAGGTGACGTCCACCTGCGGGTGGGCGGCCGCCCACTCGGCAATCTCGCCGTAGCATTCACTGCCGGAGAGATCGACGCGCTCAAGCGCGTCGAGCGCGTCAAGCTTGGCCGTTTCGCCCTCTTGCAGCACGAGCGCAAGCTCGGTGCGCTCGGCGCTGACCTTTTTCTCCTCAAACTCCACCCGCTCGCCGCAGCCGACCAGCAACGCACACAGCACGCCCGTCAGCACGGCGGGGATTATTCTTTTCAAACGCGCGGAAAGCATATTCCTGCCTCCTCACTATGATTTGCTTTCTAGTATAACAAACACACATCAAAATTACAACCGCGCGGAAAAAAGTTTTTCATTTTTCTTTAAACTCTTATTGACATTATGATATCAAAGTGATATCATGGCGACAGTTACAAAACAGGAGGTATAATGATATGCGGGAAAAGATACTGTCGACGAAGAAAAACGGCATGGCGATGCTGGTGCTGTTTGCGGCGCTTTATGTGGGCGCGATATTGGTGACGATATTTGCCGGGGAATACAGGCTGAGACTTTTTATGGTGTTGGGGATAATATATCTTTGCGTGGGCTGGATTCCGTTTATGGGGCTGAAGGTGCTCGCGCCGCAGGAGGCGCTGGTGCTGACGCTGTTCGGCGATTACGTGGGCACACTGCGCGAGGAAGGGTTTTACTTCGTCAATCCGTTCTGCGTGGCGATTAACCCGGCGGCGCGCACGAAGCTGAGCCAAAGCGGCGACGTGGACGGCGGGCACGGCAAAACCGTGATGCAGGCACTTGCCGCCGGAACAAACGGCGGAATGAACATAGATATGTCGAGCAAGAAATTATCCATGAAAATAATGACGCTCAACAACGCCCGGCAAAAGATAAATGACCGCCTCGGCACTCCGGTGGAGATAGGCATTGCGGTGATGTGGCGCGTGACAGACACGGCCAAGGCGGTGTTCAACGTGGATAATTACAAGGAATATCTCTCGCTCCAATGCGACAGCGCCCTGCGCGACATCGTGCGCATCTACCCCTACGACACGGCGGAGAACATAGACACCACCGGCGACGGCATTGCCGACGAGGGCAGCCTGCGCGGGTCGAGCGAGGTGGTGGCCGAGCGGATACGCGCTCAGATTCAGCAAAAGGTGGCCGACGCCGGCTTGGAGATAATCGAGGCGAGGATAACCTATCTCGCCTACGCGCCGGAGATTGCCGCCGCGATGCTTCAGCGCCAGCAGGCCAGCGCCATTGTCGACGCGCGCAAGCTCATCGTCGACGGCGCGGTTGGCATGGTGGAAATGGCGCTGGAGCGGCTGAACGAAAAGCAGGTGGTGGAGCTGGACGAGGAGCGCAAGGCGGCGATGGTGTCCAATCTCCTGGTGGTGCTCTGCGGCAACCGCGACGCCCAGCCCATAGTCAACTCCGGCAGCCTTTATTGACAGCATGGCAGACAACACGAAAAAGCAGATTCCCCTGCGCCTGTCGGCAAAGCTCTATGAGCAGATTGCCGATTGGGCGGAGGACGACTTCCGCTCCGTCAACGGGCAGATTGAATATCTTTTGACCGAGTGCGTGCGCCAGCGCAAGAAAAACGGCTCACCCCGGCCGAAGGAGCTGGACGTGCCGCCGGAGCTGGACATTGAGTGAGACTATAACCGGGAGGTTTTGATAATGGAGTACACAATAGGTGTGGTTTCCCCCGTGGCGATGACGGGGATGGTGTTCTCGCTGATAATCGCGATCGGCGTGCCGGTTGCGCTGTGCATCGCGGCCAAGCGGCGGCTCGGCGCGAAAATGTCGGCGCTGGTGACGGGCGCGGCGGTGTTCGCGGTGTTCGCGCTGGGGCTGGAAAGCCTCATGCATCGGCTGGTGCTGGGCAGCGTGTTCGGCACGATGATAACCGAAAACGTGTGGCTATATGCCGCCTACGGCGGCTTGGCGGCGGCGGTTTTCGAGGAGTTTGGGCGGCTTATTGCGATGAAATGGTGCATGAAGCGCACTCTCAGCCGCGAAAACGCCATAATGTACGGCATCGGCCACGGCGGGATTGAGGCCGTGCTGATTGTGGGCTTGGCGTACATCAGCAATATTGCCACGGCGATAATGATAAACTCCGGGGCGCTGGCGAGTCAGCTCGCCGCGCCGGACGCGGCGACGGCCGAGGCCACGGTCAAGCAGCTTGCCGCCCTGTGGGAGACTGCGCCCGGCGACTTCTTCCTCGCCGGGGTGGAGAGACTGTCGGCATTGACGCTGCACATCTGCCTTTCCTACTTCGTTTATCGCGCGGTGAGATACGGCGAGGGGCGGTATTTTGTGCTCGCGCTGGTGCTGCACTTTGTCGTGGACGCGGGAACTGTGATAATTACGAAGTATCTGTCGGTGTATGCGCTTGAAGCGGCGCTGGCTGTCGCGATGGCGGCGCTGGCGGTGTGGGTGGTGCGGCTGTACCGCGCCGAGGGCGCGGATAAGCCGCCGGTGGACACGTATGCGGAATAAGGACGGCGCCGTGAGAAAACGGGAAAGAGCGCCCGGCTCGCTCAAGTGGGGGCTGTCCGTGGTGACGCTGGTGTGCTGGATACTGCCGATTGTAATCGTGACGGCGACGGCGGCGCTGGTGCTCAACTTCTATTATAACAGCACCCTGAAAAGCACCGCCGACGCCGGGGCGGAGAATGCCCTGCGGCAGGTGGAGCTGAGGCTGTCATCGGCGATTGAGGATTCAAAGGCCGTGTCATACGAGGGGTATGTGCGCCAGGCGTTCCGCCAATACGGGCGCGACAAGAGCAAGAGCAGCCTTTACAAAACCACGACGGACTATCTCTCGCAAAAATTCTCCCGCAACTCCGGGTACAGCGTGGTGTACATATCCTTTCTCGACCCCGCGCTGGACATCCACCCTTACGCCGCCGCGCAGGGCACGGCGAGATACAACGTGCTGAGAAATTATAAGGAAAGCGTGCTGCCGGAGGTGGAGCGGGCAATCGGCCAGAGCGACACGGGGATAAAGTTCATCAGCGTCGACGGCGGGCTTTACATGGTGCGCAACCTGCTCGACCTTGACTTTCAGCCGTATGCGCGGCTGGTGATGGGGCTGGAAAAAAGCATGCTTTTGCAGTCACTTTACGGGATAAACGGGCTGTATGTGCAGGAAATGAGCATTGACGGGCTGCCCGTGGGGCTGGAGAGCGACACCGTGCCGGAGGGGCTCAAGCCCGCGGGGACGCAGTACGCCGCCGAGGCCGAGGGGCACGAGCTTATATTGACGGCGCAGACGGCGAATGTGAGCGTGTGGAACACCGTGCCGCTTTTGCGTTGGGCGATACTGCTGGTGGCGCTGCTGGTGCTGCCGCTGCTGGCGGTGATAATTTATCTGTTCCACCGCAACATCAATCACCCGATGGAAATACTGATAGAGGCAAACGGGCGCGTGCAAAGCGGCGAGCGCGGCTATCTCATCGACGAGCGCCCCGTCAACGCGGAGTTTCGGCAGCTTTACAGCCACTTCAACTCCATGTCCACAGAGCTGAAAAACCAGTTCGACAGCCTGTTTAACGAGCAGCAGGCCCTGCAGCAGGCCAAGATAAAGGCACTGCAATCGCAGATAAACCCGCATTTTCTCAATAACACGCTGGAAATTATCAACTGGGAGGCGCGCATTGCGCAAAATGAGCGGGTGTGCTCGATGATTGAGGCGCTGTCCACCATGCTCGACGCGGCCATCGGCCGCGACGGCCGCTCGCAAATCACATTGCGGGAAGAGCTGAAATACGTCGACGCCTACCTTTACATCACCGAGGAGCGCCTCGGCGACAAGCTGACGGTCGAGCGGGAGATTGACCCCGACATGGCCGAGTGCAGCATCCCGCGCTTGATGCTCCAGCCCATCATCGAAAACGCCGTGGAGCACGACCTGTCCCGCACGGGGGGTCAGCTTTGCATACGCGCCTATAAAGGGGCGGAGGGGCAGTACTTCGAGGTGGAGCACGACGGCGCGATATCCTCGGAGGGCTGGGAGAGCATACGCCGCTCACTCGCCGCGCCCTCGGCCGCGCCCCCCGAACCCCCGCGCGGCAGCGTCGGCATAAGAAATGTCAACCAGCGGCTGATGCTGCTGTACGGCGAGGGGTACGACTTCACCATCACGCAGCCGAAAACCGGGCGGATACTGGCGAGAATCGTGTTGAAAACGCCGCAGAAGAGCGCAATTTGAATCAAGTTCGCAACAATTGGCAAGAAAACGCAAGCAGGGCTATTATCGCGGAGCGGAAAATAAATTACAATAAGGCCAAGGGACGCACAGCGTCACACATATATTTTCAAAGAGGAGAAATTGACATGAAAAAATTGTTGGCTCTCTTGCTCGCATTGACAATGGTTTTTGCCCTTTGTGCATGCGGTGCTCAGCAGAGTGCCCCGGCCGAAGCTCCGGCCGCGGCTGAGGCCGAGGTTGAAGAAGCCCCGGCGAAAGAACCCGTCACCATCAACGTCGTGACTTCCTACGGCGGCGATGACGGCAACCGCAAGAACTTCGAGGCAGCTGTGGCCGCCTACGAGGAATCCACCGGCAACAAGGTCAACGACGGCTCCGCCACCTCCAACGAGGAGTGGAAGGCCAAGGTTCTGACCGACTTCGAGACCGGCTCTGAGCCCGACGTTCTGTTCTTCTTCACCAACGCCGATGCCGAGCCTTTCGTCGGCGCAAACAAGGTCGTCTCCATTGACGAAATCCGCGCCGAGTATCCCGACTACGCCGCCAACATGAAAGACAGCATGATGGCCGTGGCCGCCGACGGCAAGCAGTACGCCGTGCCGTCCTCCGGTTTCTGGGAGAACATGTTCGTCAACAAGACCGTGCTTGACGCCTGCGGCGTCGCCGTGCCCGGCCCGGACTACACTTGGGATCAGTTCCTTGCCGACTGCCAGACCATACTCGACAACGGCTACACCCCCATCGCCTGCTCCCTCATCGAAGTGCCCCACTACTGGTTTGAGTTCGCCGTGATGAACAACGGCACCCTCGCAAACCAGCTCGACGTCCCCACTGTTGACGCCGACGGCAAGCTCGTCGAGGACGAGGTTTCCGCAAAGTGGATCGCCGCACTTGACGACATCAAGGCTCTTTACGAGCTTGGCTACTTCCCCAAGAACACCCTCACCGCCGGTGATGCCGAGACCGTCGCCCTCTTCGGCGAGGATGAGGCTGCGTTCCTGATAGACGGCTCTTGGAAGGTCGGCTACTTCTCCGAGAACCACGGCGATAACCTCGGCGGTTACGCCATCTCCTACGTCCCGGCCAAGGGCGAGCGCGTGGCCAGCGAGGCCATCGGCGGCATCTCCATGGGCTACTTCATCACCCGCAAGGCGTGGGATGATCCCGCAAAGCGCGACGCGGCAGTCGAGTTCGTGTCTCAGCTGACCTCCGATGAGGTGCTGAGCAAGTTCGTCACCACCGAGGTCACCGCACTTGTCAACGGCGCAAAGCCCGCCGGCCTTAACGAGCTTCAGCAGTCCGCCGCCGACGCCAACGCCAACATCACCGGTGTTGTCGGCGCGGTTCAGGACAGCATAACCAGCGAAGCCAAGGGCGACCTCTTCGCCAACGTCCAGAACGTTGTCACCGGCAAGATGAGCGCACACGACGCCGTCGAGTCGGCAATGAAGCTGAACTGATTAGTTTTCATTTGGGTAACTCCTTCAGCATAAATCTCGCAAATAGGGTCGCGCAAGCGGCCCTATTTGTCTAAGCAGCTTTATAAAACTTCGCTGAAAATGCAAAACAACTGAGCAGCGGAGGAGCTTGAGGGGGCAAGGCTCGCCTCAAATTCGATAAACCGCCGTCGAAAAGCCTTGTGCGCAAGGCTTTTCGGGCGAAGCAGCATTTTGAACACGTTCAAAATGCTCGGCGGCAAGGCTTGCAAACAGCCCAACGGGCTGTTTGCAAGCCGGGTCGCGCAAGCGACCCTATTTGTCTATAACGCGATTGATAAACGCGACAAACAGCATTATATAATCGGCTTATGAATTTCAACAAACAGCATATTGACGGTGATAAAAATGAATTCTATGATATATAAAAAGAAAACGCCGCTCATCATTTTCCTTGTGCCTGCGTTTTTGTTCTTGGCGGTGTATCTTTATTATCCGTTTGTGCAAAACATCATCAACACCTTCATGAACATAAGCGGCCTCGGCCGCGCGGCCGAGGGCGTGAACACGCCGTGGTATGAAAACTATCAGCGCCTTTTCACAGACCCTTACATGCGCGTGGCGCTGAAAAACACGATGATACTCGTGGTGTGCACGGTGGTTTTCCAGGTGGGCATTGCGCTCATCCTCGCGCTTTTGGTGGACACTATCCGCGTGGGGGCGCAGGTTTTCCGCACGATTTACTTCTTCCCCATCGTCATCTCCGCCACGGCACTCGGCCTGATGTTCAACCTGATATTCCTGTACAAGGGCGGCATGGTCAACCAGCTTCTCTTGAGCATGGGTCAGCTTGAATACGAGGTCAAGGCAAACGGAAAGATGATAGTGGAGTGGCTGGACTGGAAGGATCAGGCGCACTTCCTGTTCACGATGCTGCTGCCGGTAATGTGGCAGTACGTGGGGTTTTACTTCGTGATCATTGTCACGGGGCTCAACAACATCTCCGAGGACATTTTCGAGGCGGCGGCGCTCGACGGCGCAGACGGGTGGAAGCGCACCAAGTACATCACCCTGCCGCTTTTGCGCAACGTCCTTTGCACCTGCCTTGTCCTCGCCATCACGGGGGCGCTGAAGGTGTTCGACCTGCCGTGGGTGATGTTCGGCGCGGGCATGCCGGAGAACATGGGGTGGCTGACAGGCACTTACATGTATGACCAAACGTTCAACAAGATGAACGTGGACTACGGCTCGACCATCGCGGTGCTGATTGTGGTTTTGGGCGTGGTGCTTTCCAACCTCAGCAACCGCATTTTCAAGCCCTCGGACGATATATGAAGGGGAGGACGCTATGACGACGAAAAAACAAGCGGTCACAAAGGCGGCGACCTATGCCGTGCTGTGCCTTTGGGGGCTGACGACGGTTTATCCGTTTATATGGGTGATTCTCAACTCTTTTCGCCAAAAGGGCTTGATTTTGAGCGATTCTTTCTCCCTTCCGCTGGGAGACGCGTTCACGTGGGACAACTACATCACCGCGTGGGAGCGCTCCGACTTCAAAAACGCGTATCTCAACAGCGTCATCATCTCCGGCACGGTGACGGTGGCGGTGGTCATCATCGCGGGGCTTGCCGCGTATGGCCTGGTGCGCTATCGCTTCCGCGGGCGGGGGCTGCTCTATGGCCTTGTGACGGCGGGAATGATGTTCCCTGTGTTTTCGACGATTATCCCGGTTTTCCGCTTTGAGGTAATGCTGGGCATCGCGGGCACGGGCAACCGCTGGCTGAGCCTTTTGGCGGTGATTCTGCCGCAGATTGCGGGCAATTTGTGCTTTGCGATTATAATTTTGATGGGCTTTATCCAATCGGTGCCGGTGGAGCTGGAGGAAAGCGCGTACCTCGACGGGTGCAACGTTTTTCAAATTTACTTCAACATCATCATTCCGGCGGCGAAGTCCTCCTTTGCCACCGTGGCGATTTTCGCGTTTTTGTGGAGCTACAACGACCTGTTCACGCAGTCGTTCTTCCTGCGCTATCCGCAGGAGAGGGCGATAACCGGGCTTTTGAACGAAATCAGCTCACAGGCGGGCGTCAACTACGGGCTGATGGCCTCGTCCGTGGTGCTGGTGGTGATTCCCGTGCTGGTGGTTTACGTGCTGCTGCAAAAGCACATCATAAAGGGCCTGACCGCGGGCGCGGTCAAGGGCTGATACCGGCAGAGACAAGGTGGGGTGAAAATGTACCGCGTGGTTTTGATTGACGATGAAAAGCTGATAGTGGACGGGCTGGCGCGCGTGATTCGCTGGGAGGACTATAACTGCGAGGTCGTGGGCAAGGCCTACGACGCCCAAAGCGGCGCGGCCGCGATAAGAAGCTTGAAGCCGCACATCGTGTTCACCGACATCAAGATGCCCGACCGCGACGGACTGAGCATGCTGGCGGGGCTGAAAAGCGAGTTCCCGGAGATGCAGATCGCCGTGCTGACCGGCTACCGCGATTTCAACTACGCGCAGGAGGCGATAAAGCTGGGCGTGACGCGGTTTTTGCTCAAGCCCTCGCGCATGGACGAGCTCAACGAGGCACTGAGCGCGATGAAAGAGCGGCTCGACCGCCTCGCGCCCGACGAGGGCGCGGCGGCGGACACCCCCACCTCCGACGAACGCAAGCTCGCCGCGAGCTTCACCGTCAACAACGCCAAGGCGTATATCCAAGAGCATTACATGGAAAAGCTGACCTTGCAGGACGTGGCGGATAAATGCTATATCTCGCAGTGGCATTTATCCAAGCTCATCAACAAATACACCGGCAGCAGCTTTTATGACCTGCTCAACAGCGTGCGCATCGAGCGGGCAAAGGCGCTTTTGGCAGACCCGCGCTTCAAAATCGGCGACATTGTGGAGCAGGTGGGCTTTTCGGACGCGGCGCACTTTGCGCGCGTGTTCAAGCGCACAGTGGGCATGAGCGCAAACGAGTACAGAAACAGCCTGAAAAAATGAAACAAAGGGGCAAAAGCCATGCAATACGGACATTTTGACAATGAAAAGCGCGAGTATGTGATTGACCGGGTGGACGTGCCCGCGCCGTGGACAAACTATATCGGCGTGGGGGATATGTACGGCGTGTTCGACCACACGGCGGGCGGCTATATCATCTACGGCACCCCCGAATACCATCGCATCACGCGCTTTCGCCCCAACGCCGCCGGAAACGACGCGCCGGGACACTATGTGTATCTGCGCGACAACGACGACGGGGATTACTGGTCAATCTCCTGGCAGCCGGTGGGCAAGGACAAGACGCATTATTCCGCCCGCCACGGGCTGAGCTATGTCAAATACCTGTGCGATTATTCCGGCATCGAGGCCGAGCAGACGCTGATGGTGGCGATGGAAGAGCCGATTGAGCTTTGGAGCGTGAGGGTGAAAAACACCGGCGACAGGGCGCGGCATATCTCCGTTTTCCCCTACGCGGAGTTCAGCTTCCACCAAATCGACATGGACAACCGCAACTTCCAGATGAGCCTTTACGCCGCCGGAAGCCGGTTTGAAAACAACGTCATAGAATACGAGCTTCATTACGAAGAAAACAGCTTCCAGTTTTTCACCTGCAATGAGGACGTGGACGGCTTTGACTGCCTGCGCGATGATTTCATCGGCCGGTACAGGAGCGAGCGCAACCCCCTCGCCGTGGAGCGCGGCGAGTGCGCCGGCTCTTTCGAGACCGGCAACAACCACTGCGCCGCGCTGAAAAAGGACATCACCCTTTTGCCGGGCGAGGAGCGGCGACTGATTTTCATGCTGGGCGAGGGCGGCGCGGCCGCCGGGGCGGCGGCGCGCAAGGCCTACACTCCCGCGCGCTTCGACGAGGACTTTGCCGATCTCGCGGCGTTTTGGGACGAAAAGCTTTCCCGCATGCAGATAAAGACCCCCAACGAGGGCATGAACACCGAGATAAATATATGGAATCTCTATCAAAGTGAGATAAACGTGATGTTTTCGCGCTTCACGTCGTTCATCGAGGTGGGCGGGCGAACCGGCCTCGGCTACCGCGACACGGCGCAGGACGCCATGACCATCCCCCACTCCGACCCCGCCAACTGCCGCATGAGAATCATGCAGCTGATGAACGCGCTGACGCAAGAGGGCTACGGACTGCACCTTTTTGAGCCGCGCTGGTTCGAGCCGGAGGCGGCGGGGCAGTCGTTCAAGTCGCCCACCGTTGTGCCCACGCCGAACAAAAGCGACATCGTCCACGGGCTGAAGGACGCCTGTGCCGACGACGCGCTGTGGCTGGTGATGGCGGTGGTGCAGTATGTCAAGGAAACCGGCGACTTCGCCTTTGTCGACGAGCACGTGGGCTATGCCGACGGGGGCAAGGGCACGATTTATGAGCACCTTGTGCGCATTTTGGACTTCTCCGCCCGTCAGGTGGGGCAAAACGGAATATGCAAGGGCTTGCGCGCCGACTGGAACGACTGCCTCAACCTCGGCGGCGGCGAGAGCGCCATGGTGAGCTTTCTGCACTATTGGGCGCTGGGCGGCTTTGTGGGTCTGGCCGAGCGGCTTGGGCGCAATGATGACGCGGCGCACTACCGCGCCGTGGCGGACGAGGTTCAAAAGCGCTGTGAAGAAGTGCTGTGGGACGGAGAGTGGTATATCCGCGGCATAACCGCGGACAACCGCAAGATAGGCACGCACGAGGACAAAGAGGGCCGAGTGCACATGGAGTGCAACACCTGGGCGGTGCTCTCCGGCGCGGCGCCGCGCGAGCGCGGCCTCAAGGCCATGGACAGCGTGGACGAATATCTTTACACCCCCTACGGCCTGATGCTCAATGCACCCTGCTACACCGTGCCGGATGACGGCATCGGCTTTGTCACGCGCGTGTATCCGGGCTTGAAAGAAAACGGCGCCGTGTTCAGCCACCCCAACCCTTGGGCGTGGTGCGCCGAGGCGATATTGGGGCGGGGAAACCGCGCGATAAAATTTTATAACGCCTTGTGTCCGGCGCTGCAAAATGATAAAATAGAAATACGTCAGGCCGAGCCGTATTCCTACTGCCAGTTCGTAGTGGGCAGTGCGCATCCGGCCTTCGGCCGGGCGCGCCACCCGTTCATGACCGGCTCTTCCGGCTGGGCGTACTACGCGGCCACGCAGTATATCCTGGGCATTCGGCCGGGGTATGACGCGCTGGAGGTTGACCCGTGCATCCCGTCGGATTGGCGGGAGTTTGAAGTGAGACGCGTGTGGCGCGGGGCGACGTACAACATCCACGTGTCCAACCCCAACGGGGTTGAAAAGGGTGTCAAGCAAATATATGTCAACGGCAAAATGGCGGATGCGCTTCCTGTACTTGAAAGGGGGAGCGTTTGCACCGCGGAAATTATAATGGGGTGACAAAATGATAAAATTCGGCACGGGCGGCTGGAGAGCCGTAATTGCGGACGAGTTCACAAAGTCAAACATCCGCCTTTTGACGGCGGGGCTTTGCGAGCTGATGCTCAAAGAGGGTCACGCGGGGAAAGAAATCTGCGTGGGCTATGACAGGCGCTTTCTCTCCAAGGAATCGGCGCACTGGGCGGCGGAGGTGCTGGCCGGGTACGGCTTCCGGGTGTACATGGTCAACCGCTCATCCCCCACGCCGCTGATAATGTTCATGGTGAAAACGCGCGGCATGCCTTATGGCATGGCCGTCACCGCCAGCCACAACCCGGCCATATATAATGGCATCAAGGTCTTCTCCGCCGGCGGGCGCGACGCCGACAGAACCGTCACCGCGAAAATCGAGGCGGAAATCGCCGCGCTGGGCGACGGCGAAATCAAAGCCGTGGACTATGACGCGGCCTTGGCCGAGGGGCTTGTCACGGAGGAAAACCCCACGAACGAGTATATCGACAGCGTGCTGGCCGCGGTGGACGTAAACGCCATCAAAAAAGCGCAGCTGCGCATTGCGCTCGACCCCATGTACGGCGTCAGCCAAACCTGCCTGAGCATGATTTTGATGACCTGCCGGTGCGATTTGGAGATAATCCACGACAGGCACGACGCGCTTTTCGGCGGCAAGCTGCCCGCCCCGAATGAGGAGACGATGGGGCCGCTGTCCGCCGTGGTGCTCGACCGCTATCGCTGTGACCTCGGCATCGCCACCGACGGCGACGCCGACCGCCTCGGCGTCATTGACGACAAGGGGCAGTTCGTGCACCCGAACAAGCTGCTGGTGCTGCTGTACTACTACCTCGTGAAATACCGCGGGTGGACGGGCCCTTGCGTGCGCAACAACTCCACCACGCATCTCCTCGACCGTGTGGCCGAGGGGCTGGGGCAGAAATGCTATGAGGTGCCGGTGGGCTTCAAGTGGGTGTCGGCCAAGATGACCGAGACCGACGCCGTCATCGGCGGGGAAAGCTCCGGCGGCATGGCCGTGCGCGGGCACATCTCCGGCAAGGACGGGATTTACGCCGCGGCGCTGCTGGTGGAAATGCTGGCCGTGACGGGCAAAAAGCTGTCGGAGCTGTATGAGGAGATTTGCGGGCTTTACGGCGAGCTTGCCTACGCCGAGGCGTCCTTCACCATGACGCATGAGCGCAAGGCCGAGCTGCAAAAGCTGCTGTTTGAAGACCTCGCCTGCCCCGACTTCGGCGAAAACGTCGACCACATCAGCCGCGAGGACGGCTGCAAGGTGTATTTCAAAGACGACAGCTGGGTGATTTGCCGCTTCTCCGGCACAGAGCCGCTGCTGCGTATGGCCGCCGAGGCCGAAACCAAGGACACCGCCGACGCGTACATCGCCCGGTGGAAGGAATTCCTGGGGCTGTAAGTGAATAAGCACTCAGCCGGGGCTGACCGAAAGGTCAGCCCCGGTATTATTGCCTATTGAAAAATCGCGTCGGCTTGATTATTATATAGTATATAGATTTGCACACTCCGAGGGAGGGCGGCTTGATGGACAAGCACGAGATGAAGGAAATTTTGAACGCCGTCGCGGCGGGGACGCTGAGCGTGGACGACGCGGCGCTGAAGCTGAAAATGCAGCCGTTTGTGGAGCTGGGTGACTATGCCAAGGTGGATTTTCACCGCGGCGTGCGTCAGGGCGTGCCGGAGGTGATATTCGGCGCGGGCAAAACCAAAGAGCACATACTCGGCATCGTGAAAACCATGCTCGAAAACGGGCAGAAAACCGTGCTCATCACGCGCCTCGATGAGGGCGCGGCGGAGTTTATCGCGCGCGAGGTCGAGCTTGATTATAACGCGGCGGCGCGCACGGGCGTCGTCGGCGGAAAGCCCGCCGACACCGGCAAGGGCACCATCGTCGTCGCCACCGGGGGCACGAGCGACATCCCCGTGGCCGAAGAGGCTGCCGTCACCGCCGAGACGCTGGGCAACCGCGTGGTGCGGCTTTACGACGTGGGTGTGTCCGGGCTGCACAGGCTTTTGTCGCACATCGACACCATCATGTCTGCGCGCGCCATCGTGGCCGTGGCGGGCATGGAGGGGGCGCTGCCGAGCGTCATCGGCGGCCTTGCCGACTGCCCGGTCATCGCCGTGCCGACCAGCGTGGGTTACGGCGCGTCGCTCGGCGGCGTGGCCGCGCTGCTGAGCATGCTCAATTCCTGCGCAAGCGGCGTGTCGGTGGTGAACATCGACAACGGCTTCGGCGCGGGGTATATGGCCAGCATGATAAACCACCTTGACTGAGGGCGCGCAAAATGCAGCTGAGTGAGTTTTTTGCGCAAAACCGCCGCGTGGCGCTTGCCTTTTCGGGCGGGGCGGACTCGGCGTATCTCTTGTACGCCGCGCTTAATTGCGGCGCGGACGTGACCGCGTATTATATCAAGTCGCAGTTTCAGCCGGAGTTTGAGCTGCGCGACGGCGAACGCCTGGCGCGCGAGCTGAATGCGCCGATGCGCGTCATCTCGCTCGATGTGCTCGCGTGTGACAAGGTGCGAGAAAACAGCGCGGAACGCTGCTATCACTGCAAGCGCGAGATTATGTCCGCCGTCCGGGCGGCGGCGCGGGAGGACGGGTACGAGCTTGTCATCGACGGCGCGAACGCCAGTGACGACGCCGACGACCGCCCCGGTATGCGCGCCGCGCGTGAGCTTGAGGTGCGCTCGCCCTTGCGCGAGTGCGGCATCACCAAGCCGGAAGTGCGGCGGCTCTCGCGCGAGGCGGGGCTTTTCACCTGGGATAAGCCTGCCTACGCCTGCCTCGCCACGCGCGTGAAAACGGGCGAGACGATTACGGCGGAGGCTTTGGAAAATATAGAGGCGAGCGAGACGCGGCTTTTTGAGCTGGGATTTCGGGATTTTCGGGTGCGCGTGGCGCGCGGAGGCGCGCTTTTGCAGTTCACCGGGGCGGATTTGCCGCGCGCAAAGGCGCGCGAGGACGAGCTGCGTGTGCTCATCGCGCCGTATTTCGCGCGCGTTGAGATTGACGATGTGGAAAGGAAGCGTGGGCTTTGAGGACTTTATATTTCGACTGCGCGATGGGCGCGTCGGGCGACATGCTGACGGGGGCGCTGCTGGCACTGCACGATGATGCAGAGGGGTTTTTGCGCCGCCTTAATGCGGCGCTGGGCGGCCGCGCCACGGTGAGCGCCGCGCCGGACAAAAAGTGCGGCATCGCGGGGCTTCATGTGACGGTGGCGATAAACGGCGAGGTCGAGGGGCAAGAGCACGACCGCGAGCACGCCCACGACCACGGCCACGGGCACGGCCACAATACCGTGCGCGAGATTTACGCCATGCTCGACGGCATGGCGGGCTTAGGCCGCGCGGCGGAGGACGCGCGGGCGGTGTATGCACTCCTTGCCGAGGCGGAGAGCCGCGTGCACGGCGAGGACGTGGAGCACATCCATTTTCACGAGCTCGGCTCGCTGGACGCGCTGGCGGACATACTGGGTGTGTGCATGTTGATAAACGAGCTTGCACCGGATAAAATCGTGTGCTCGCCCATTCGCGTGGGGCAGGGGTCGGTTCGCTGCGCGCACGGGCTTGTGCCCGTGCCTGCGCCCGCGACGGCGGAGCTTTTGCGCGGCGTGCCGATTTACGCCGGCGAGCTTCACGGCGAAATGTGCACCCCCACGGGCGCGGCGCTGCTGCGGCATTTTGCCGGTGAGTTTGCGCCGCTGCCGGAGATACGGGTGGAGAAAATCGGCGTCGGCACGGGGACGAAGGATTTCCCGGCGGCGAACATCCTGCGCGCCATGCTCGGCACGAGCGAGGCGCGCCCCGTTGCCGAGGGAGAAACCGACGAGGTGATTAAACTATCCTGCAACCTCGACGACATGACGCCGGAGGATCTGGCCTTTGCGCAGGAGGCGCTTTTCGACGCGGGGGCGCTGGAGGCGTACACCGTGCCCGTCGGCATGAAAAAAGGGCGCGTCGGCTTCGTGCTGACCTGCCTTTGCCGCCGCGAGGACGAGGCGGCGCTGGTCGAGGCCATATTCCGCCACACCACCACTCTCGGCATACGGCAAGAGCTGTGCCGCCGCTATGTCCTGACACGGTGCAGTGACACCGTCGACACGCCCCTCGGCACTGTGCGCATAAAGCGCAGTGAGGGCTACGGCGTCAGGCGCGTCAAGGCCGAACACGACGATCTCGCGCGCCTTGCGCGCGAGACGGGGGAAAGCGTTGACACAATACGCCGCCTTGTCGAAACTGCGGCAAAATAAAAACAATGCTGAAAAAGCGGGCTCACGGAAGTGTGAGCCCGCTTTTGGCGTTATATTCAGTGCGTTTCGTTGTATTTTTTTATTGCGGCGGCGAGGATGTCCATGGCGCGCTCAAGTTTTTCGCGCTCAAGGACATAGGCCATGCGCACCTCGTTTTTGCCCTTGCCGGGCGTGGCGTAAAACGGCTCGCCGCAGGCAAACATCACGGTCTCGCCCTTGTCGTCAAACTCGTCCAACAGCCAGGACTGGAACTTGTCCGCATCGTCCACGGGCAGGGCGGCCATCACATAGAATGCGCCCGCCGGAACCTTGCACACCACGCCGGGTATCTCCTGGAGCTTTGCCATTATGGCGTCGCGGCGGGATTTGTACTCGGCGCGAACCGCGGCGAAATACTCCGGCTCGACAGAATAAAGCTCAGCCGCGGCAAGCTGGTCGACCGTCGCCACGGACAGCCGGCACTGACACCATTTCATGCACTGCTCCATGAGCGCGCGGTTTTTGCTGATGAGCATGCCGATGCGCGCCCCGCAGGCGCTGAAGCGCTTGGACACCGAGTCAATGACGACGACGTTGTCCTCATAGCCGGGGTATTGCAGCGCGCTGACCAGCGGCTCGTCGGCGTAGACAAACTCGCGGTAAACCTCGTCGCAGATGAGGAAAAGGTCGTGCTCGCGCGCGATGTCGAGCATGAGCTTGAGCTCCTCGCGCGTCAGCACCGCGCCGGTGGGGTTGCCGGGGTTGGTGATGAGGATGGCGCGGGTGCGCGCGTTTATCGCGGCCTCGACGCGCTCGCGCACGGCGTAGTGGTACCCGTCTTCGGGGCAGGTGGTGATCGGGCGCACGCTCGCACCCGCGAGCGTGACGGCCGTGGAGTAGTTGGGGTAGAACGGTTCGGGCACGACTATCTCGTCGCCGTCGTCGAGTATGGCGGCCATGAGCATCAACAGCGCCTCGCTGCCGCCGGTGGTGACGAGCAGGTCAGCCCGGTCAAGCTCGACGCCGATTTTGCCGTAATAGCCGCGCACGGCGTTCAAAAGCACGTCGATGCCGTCGGAGGGCGCGTACTCGACCACGGGATTGTCAAAGCTTTTCAGGGCGTTGAAGTAGGCGGCGGGAGTGGCTATATCGGGCTGGCCGATGTTGAGGTGATAGATGTTGATTCCGCGCTCCTGCGCTCGCCGCGCGGCGGGGGCAAACTTGCGCATCGGCGACAGGCCGCATTTTTCGATTTTTGACGAGAATTTCAAAATAGCTCACTCCTTAACTGCACTTTGGTAAAATGTTTCCATTTTCAATCAATCCCGCGGTGAAAAGCGCGGTTTTGATTGCATATCGGTGATTCTACCACAGCGGAGAAAGGAATGCAATACAGGGCGGGAAATTTGTTGTGGGGGGGTGATAGGGTGCGCTTCGGACGAGGGTTAGTTTTCGTTATATGCGCGGTCAATCAGGGGCTTGGCCTTGTCAAAATCGGCAGAGCTTTGAATGTGCAGCTCCACCGCGCCACAGCCCCAGTGGCCTATATTGGTGACGTCTCTTGAAAAACCATCTTCAAACGCCACGCTTGATACGTCGAGCGGGAGATTCAAGACAAGCTTCTTTTTCAAAGCGACAACGGTGACGACGTTTTTGATTTTCTTAAACGCCGAATAAAGCTTCAGGTGCGTTTCGCTGATGTCGTCACCCAAGCTGAGGATATAATTGCTCAAATCCTGATAGAGCGTTTTCACCGATTTATCTGCGGCGGCAAGCTGCTCGTCAAAAGACTTTGAGCCGGGTTTTGCCTTCGCAGCGGGCTCGGTATCGGAGATTGGGGTGGCAATGTTTTCGTTGATTTGCTCGAACATCAGCAAATCGCTCCCAAACTTTTTGTATCGAATCAAGCTGATGTTTCGGTTCATCTGTTTGATGGCGGACTCGTCGTACTTCGTGAAATCACCGGCGATGCACACAACGCGCGGCATAGACCAGTCGATTTTCTCCGCCGCTTTGAGACCGAGCTTTTCTATCACCAACACCTTAAAGCTGTCTTTATGGTCGAGCAGCCAGTTCAAATAGAACAGTCCTTGGTTGATGACGTTGTCTTTCATTGAGCGCTTGTATTCAAAAATAACGGGGCAATGGTTTTCGTCAATGCCGATGCTGTCCATTCTGCCGCCGTCTGTCGTGCGGTATTCAGAGGCCAAAAAAGTGACGCCGAAAAAGGTAGTCATGTTGTTTTCGATGATGTTTTGAAGCTCTTTTTCAAGCGTGACCGTTCCACTTTGGTATTCTTTCACCTTGCCGTTTATATTGAAAAGCTTTATATCGGCCATAATTCAAATCCTCCGTTTGAAAGTGTACGCGGAAGCTAAACTAAATACAGTATAAGGCAAGACAATTAAAGAATCAAGGATTAACCGCAGGCTGTGTGATGTTTTCGGTCGAATGAGCGAAATAAAAGCAAGAGATGGAGGAAAAACTATTATTTTCACCCGGAGCATGGTTTTACGGGGCGTTATTTTCACCCGGAGCATGGTTTTGCGGGATATTATTTGCACCTTTGCGCGGTTTCACTTGAAATCCGGCGGGGAGCATAATTTGGCGTTTGTTGTAAACAATAGTATTTGTTGATAACGGCGCGACGGTTTGGTGGGGCGCGTGCGGAAATTGAGACAAAGGAGAAAGATAAAAATGAAAGCAACAGGGATTGTTCGCAGAATTGACGATTCTGTTATAATAGGGGCAAAGGTCAGAAAGCCTTGAAAACACTGGTGTTTCGC
>CAZXVA010000036.1:0-20874 GCA_964644305.1 uncultured Oscillospiraceae bacterium | reverse complement strand
GGGGCTCGTTCTGGAAGCCGCGCTCTGCGTAGAACTCCTGCTCACCGGCGGTGAATACGAACTCGTTACCGCACTCTTTGCAAACTAAGGTCTTGTCTTCGTACATCTTAAATCCTCTCTTTTGATAAGTGTGCCGTTTAGGCTGTATTTGCGAACAGCTCCAAGCTGATGTCGCCAAAATGGGGTTCGCCGCGAGACGCGGGAGAGCCGAAAGGCCGCCGAACGCAATATGCGAGAGCATACCGCGCGCCGTGTTAAATTATCTATCGGCGTGACGTGCCACACGATGTCGCATCAAAAATTCCATGCTCTCCGGACAGACCCAAAGACTTCGCAAATGCGAAAACCAAAGAGAAAAGCCAATAACCAAAAGAGGGTATTTGAGAGTTGCCCATACACACGGGCGGGAAACGCAATGAAGGGATGCGCTTGAAATTGCACGGAAAACTAACTTGAAATTATACGAGATATATTATACAACAGTCAGCCGTAAAGTCAACCATTATTTTAGCTTTTGACGGATATTTTTGCGAAAAAAGGCAAAATTCCACGTTGCAAAAAGCGCAAAATCAGATTTCAAGCTGCTGCTGACCCATATATTCAAGCCCCAAATGCTCATAAGCGCGCCGCGTGACGCAGCGGCCGCGCGGAGTGCGCGTGAGAAAGCCGTTTTGCAGCAGATACGGCTCATAGACATCCTCGATGGTGACGGCCTCTTCATTTATCGTGGCCGCAAGAGTGTCCAGCCCGACAGGGCCGCCGTTATAAAAGTCGATAATGGTTTTGAGCATGCGCCTGTCAAGCGCGTCAAGCCCCAGCTTGTCAACCTCCAGCGCCATGAGCGCCTTGTCGGCGGCATCTTTGGTGATGACGCCGTTTGCCATGACCTGCGCATAGTCGCGCACACGACGGAGAAGCCGGTTTGCGATGCGCGGCGTGCCGCGGGAGCGGGACGCGATTTCATACGCGCCGTCAGGGTCAATATCAACGCCGAGTATGCCGGCCGAGCGCGTGACAATGCGCTTTAGCTCGTCGGGCGAATAAAGCTCCAATCGGAGAGAGACGCCGAAACGGTCACGCAAGGGCGCAGTGAGCTGACCGGAGCGGGTGGTCGCGCCGATGAGGGTGAAATGCGGCAGGTCAAGGTGCAATGAGTTTGCCGACGGGCCCTTGCCGAGGATGATGTCAATGGCGTAGTCCTCCATCGCGGGATACAAAATCTCTTCATAGGCGCGGTTGAGGCGGTGAATCTCGTCAACGAAAAGAATGTCACCCTCGTTGAGGTTCGTCAACAGCGCCACGAGGTCACCCGGCTTTTCAATCGCAAGGCCGGAGGTGATGCGCATATTCACGCCCATCTCGTTTGCGATTATCGCGGCGAGTGTGGTTTTGCCGAGCCCCGGAGGGCCGTGCAAAAGCACGTGGTCAAGCGGCTCATTGCGCAGCTTGGCGGCGTTGATGAATATATAAAGATTGTCCTTCGCCTTTTCCTGGCCGATGTACTCGGATATGGTGCGCGGGCGGAGTGTGCCCTCGGCGTTATCCTCCGGCAGGGATGCGGAGGTGGTTATTATTTCATCGTTTTCACTTTGGGAAAAATTGATGCTCATTATTCGCCCCTCACTTCACCATTTGTTTGAGCACGGCTTTGATAATCTCTTCCGCGCTCATGCCGGACACATCAAGCTTTTTCAAAATCGGCGCGACCTCGGCGTTGCTGTAACCGAGGACGGTCAAGGCCGCGAGCGCATCGGAAATATGCCCGTCCCCTGCCCAGCCGACGGCGGCGGAGGCCGCGATTGGCGCATACTCCACGTCGCCCAGCTCTTTTGCGATTTTGTCTTTCAGCTCCAAAATGATGCGCTGGGCAATGCGCTTGCCGATACCGGGGGCGACCGTGAGCGCCTTTTCATCCCCGTTCATCACGGCCAGCGCCAGCCCCTCCGGGGTGTTGTATGACATGATCGACAGTGCCGCTCTCGGCCCTATGCCCGAAACGGACGTAAGCATGTTGAAACAGCGCTTTTCGCCCTTGTCGGCAAAACCGTAAAGGTCAAAGTTGGTCTCCCCTATCGCCTCGGCGACATAGAGCTTGGCCTTTGCTTTGAGCTTGAGCGCGGCGGCGGTGTTGTTGGAGATATTCAGAGCATACCCCACCCCGCCGCAATCGAGCACGGCGAGATTGGGTTCAATCTCGGTGACAATGCCGTCTATATAGTAGAACATTCCTCGTTGTCTCCCTTATAAAGTAAAGATGTGGCGCTGCGCGCATGGCAGATTGCAAGCGCAACGGCGTCCGCCGCGTCATCGGGCTTCGGCGGCGCGGGCAGGGCGCATATCCGCCGAACCATGTCCATGACCTGCCGTTTTTCGGCTCTGCCATAGCCGACGACGGACTGCTTGACTTGAAGCGGCGTATATTCAAACACCTTGACCCCCGCCTTGCGGCAGGCAAGGAGAATCACGCCCCTACCGTGCGCCACGGCGATACCGGTGGTGATATTCGTATTGAAAAACAGCTCCTCGATTGAAACTGCGTCCGGCTTGAAAAGCGCCAAAAGCTCAAGCATGTCGTCATAAATCTGTTCCAAGCGCGATGAAAGTGATTGGTGCGCCGGAGTGGTGATGACGCCGCAGTTGACGAGCTTATACTCCCGCCCGGCAAAGTCCAACACGCCAAAGCCGATTGTCGCGATTCCGGGGTCAATGCCCAATATCCGCATTAAATCACATCCTGCGGGCATTATACCACACTTTTATGCTTTTATCAATAAATAAGCCCCGGATAATCCGGGGCCGGGAGTGAATATATCAGGCTCTGGGATGCGCCTTGTTGTATACGTCTTTGAGCTGCTTTTTGATGAGGTGGGAATAAACCTGAGTGGACGAAATGTCGGCATGGCCGAGCATTTCCTGAATCGCGTGGATATCCGCGCCGTTTTCCAGCAGATGCGCGGCGAAGGAGTGGCGCAGCGTGTGGGGCGTGATGTCCTTTTCGATGCCGGCCTTTTTCTGATAAAACTTGATTATCTTCCAAAAGCCCTGACGGGACATGCGCTCGCCGCTGACGTTGACGAAAAGCGACTTTTCATCCGGGGTGGCAATCATCTGCGGGCGGACGAGGGTTATGTACTCGCTGACAGCCTTGACAGCCGCCGGGTAGAGGGGAATGAAGCGCTCTTTGCCGCGGCTTTCACAGCGGATGACGCCCGCCGTGAGGTTGACATCGTCAATGTCAAGGTCAATAAGCTCGGTGACTCTGATGCCGGTGGCATACAAAAGCTCCAGCATGGCCTTGTCGCGGTAGCCCTTGGCGTCGATGCACTGGGGCTGGTTAAGCAGGGTTTCAACCTCGGTGCTGGTGAGAATCTGCGGCAGCTTCTGCGTGCTCTTGTCGGGCACGAGCTTGAGCGCGGGGTTGACCGGGACAATCTGCTTTATGCAAAGATGAGTGTAAAGGCATTTGAGCGAGGCGATGTTGCGCGACACCGTCGCCACGGATTTGCCGAGGGAGCGCAGATGGTCAATATACTCGCCCACCTCGTCCTCGGTCGCGGAGACGATGGAAGCATCCGTTTGCTCGTCAAGATACTCGGCGTACTTGCGGATATCGCGCATATATGAGCTGAGAGTGTTCTCCGAGGCTTTCTTGTCCTCAGTCAGGTATCTCTCGAATATTTCAATGATTTCCGCGTTTTTCATCTAAACGCCCTCTCTCTTAGAAAAAAGTATCTATATCAAAAAGCCCCGCGCAACCGAATTATGTCTAGGTTCTTATGCGCAAAATGCTTTATTATCCGCGTTCCGCAGTGGATTCATCGCCGCACTCGGCGGAAATCAATTAACATAATTGATTTGCTGGTAACAATATATTACACGCGAGCAAAAAAATCAAGTCTTTTTTTACTTTTTTGAAAAAAATTTTTTCTTTATGTAAACTCTTGTTTCCGTAAAAGCACAAGTTGATGAGGTATTTTGTAGTTTTGTGGCCTGTAACCACAAGATATTGATAAAAAAATAATATCAAAAATAAACGAAATTATTTTTGATATTATGTAAAGCAGACTGCACTATTTATTTAGGCGCGTCGGCGGGCAAGTACGTGCTTCCCCTTGCGGCGTTTTTTGCCCTTTGGTGAGAGCAGCGCCCCGGCGAGCGCGCCGGAGAGTGTGAACGTGACGACGCTGAGCACCCCGTCAGCGTCAAGTGCGTTTTCCGAGATAAGAAAGCCGAGTGTCAGCGCAATTATCGTGACCGCCGTGCCCACGGCAAGGCCGAGGACGAGCGCGCCGCGCTCTTTCCCGCGCATGGCGCGGATCCCCGCGAAAAGTGCCGAGGCAAAGCTGAGCGATGAGCAGATATACCCCACTGGCCCCGCCGGGATATCAACCAGCGTCATCAAAAGCGCCGCCGAGAGCGAGAGCATAAGCGAGCACAACCCCCACGCGGCGCAGCCGGTCAGCACGCTGCGCACATCCGGCATGGTCAAGCCCTTGTTCATAAGAAAACCCCCTGTCAATATGATGAAGCAATACATCGTATTAACAGGGAGCGTGATAAATTCAAGTATAGAGAAATTACTTCTTCTTGCCCTTGTTCTGCGCGGCAGCGGCTTCTGCGGCCTCCATCTTGGCGGTGGTGGAAATGGACCACTTCTTGGCCTGGATGCGGACTCTGTCCTCGCCGGTCTCGAAGGTGATGGTGTCCTCGGTGACCTGGACGATCTTGCCGGTCAGGCCGCCGATGGTGGTGATCTCGTCGCCGATGCTCAGGGAGCTGCGCATTTCTTCGGTCTTTTTCTTTTTCTTATTCTCCGGGCGGATAATAAGGAAATAGAAGACCGCGAACATCAGCACGATCATCAACAGCATGGAAGAACCGCTTCCGGCGGCAGTTGCGTCAGTAAGGAAAAGCATTTAGGGTTTACCTCCAAAAATAAAGTATTGATATTATACATTGAATTTCTACTAAATTCAAGGCTTTATATTCGTTTGTCCAAAATTTCTGTGTATTGGGCTCTGAACCGGCCGAAACGCCCCTCGTCAAGACTTTCGCGAATGCGGCGGGTGAGGGAGTTGTAAAAATACAGATTGTGCGCCACGGCAAGGCGCATGGCCAGCATTTCCTCGGCCTTGAAAAGATGTCGGACGTATGCGCGCGAATAGCGGCGGCAAACGGGGCAGTCGCAAAGCGGGTCAATGGGCTGAGTGTCGCGGGCGTATTTTTCGTTTTTGATGTTGATTATGCCGCTCCAAGTGAAAAGATGACCGTGGCGGCCGTTTCGCGCGGGCATGACGCAGTCGAAAAAGTCCACCCCGCGATAAACGCTTTCGATTATATTGCTCGGCGTCCCCACGCCCATGAGATAGCGCGGCTTATCCTTGGGCATATACTCCTCGACGGCCTCAATGGTATCGTACATCTCCTGATGCGTTTCTCCCACGGCGAGGCCGCCTATCGCGTACCCCGGCAGGTCAAGCTCTGCAATGCGCTTCATGTGGTCAATGCGGATGTCGTGGAAAACCGTGCCCTGATTTATGCCGAAGAGCATTTGGCCGGGGTTCACGGCATCGTCGCGGGTATTATAATCCGCCAGTGCCGCTTTGCAGCGCTCAAGCCAGCGCACCGTGCGCGCGCAGGATTTTTCAACATAATCGCGCGGGGAGGGAATCTTGATGCACTCGTCAAACGCCATGGCAATGTCCGAGCCGAGGTTTGACTGAATGCGCATGCTCTCCTCCGGCCCCATGAAAATATGCCGTCCGTCGACATGGGAATTGAAGTTGACACCGTCCTCGTTTATTTTGCGCAGCTTGGCAAGCGAGAAAATCTGAAACCCACCGCTGTCTGTGAGAATCGGGCCGTCCCAAGTCATGAATTTGTGCAGCCCGCCCAGCTCCTTGACAAGCTCATCACCGGGGCGGACATGCAAATGATAGGTGTTGGAAAGCTCGACCTGACAGCCGATTTCTTTCAAGTCGCGCGCAGAAAGCGCGCCTTTAATCGCGCCCTGCGTGCCGACATTCATGAATACCGGGGTCTGCACCGTGCCGTGCGGCGTTTCAAACTCGCCCCGGCGCGCTCTCCCCTCTTGTTTTATCAGCTTGTACACTTAATCGCTCCTTATATCATCAGTGAATGAACATCGCGTCGCCGAAGGAGAAGAATCTGTATCGCTCATCAACGGCGATTTTGTACGCATTGAGCACGTTTTCACGCCCGGCGAGCGCCGAAACGAGCATTATAAGCGTGCTCTCCGGCAGGTGGAAATTCGTCACCAGTGCGTCAATGCACTTGAATTCATACCCCGGATAGATGAAAATATCCGTCCAGCCGGAGGTGGGTTCAAGCGTGCCGTCGGGCTTTGCGAAGCTTTCGAGTGTGCGGCAGGACGTTGTGCCGACGGCAACGACGCGGCCGCCGTTTTTCTTCGTCTCCGTGACGGTTTTCGCCGTCTCCTCCGGGACAATGCAAAACTCCGAGTGCATTTCGTGCTGCTCAATGTCGTCTTCCTTGACGGGGCGGAACGTGCCGAGGCCGACATGCAGCGTCACATAGCAGATTTTCACGCCCTTGGCCGCAATTTTGTCCAAAAGCTCCGGCGTGAAGTGAAGCCCCGCCGTCGGCGCGGCGGCGCTGCCCAGCTCGCGTGAATAAACGGTTTGATAGCGCTCCGGGTCGTTCAGCTCTTCTTTTATATACGGCGGCAGAGGCATTTTGCCGAGGCGCTCTAACACTTCGAGGAATATGCCCTCAAAGTCAAAGCGCACAATGCGGTTGCCGCCCTCGGCCACGGCCTCCACCTCGGCAGTCAGCTCACCGCCGCCGAAGGTGAGGTGTGTGCCGGGCTTGGTCTTTCTGCCCGGACGGCTCAAACACTCCCAGCGTCCCTCGCCCAGGTCTCGCAGCAGCACCAGCTCAACCGCGCCGCCGCTGTCCCTCGCGCCGATGAGGCGCGCAGGGAGAACGCGGGAATTATTCAGCACAAGGCAGTCATTCTCGTTCAAAAACTCCGGCAGCTCGTAAAAATGCCGGTGGTCAAGCGCACCGGTCAGCTTATCGAGCGTCAAAAGGCGCGAGCTGTCGCGCTTTTCAAGCGGGGTCTGCGCGATAAGCTCTTCCGGGAGATAAAAATCAAAATCGGACTTTTTCATCGTGTTTGCTCCATTACTAATCTCGTTCGTCGGATATTATAACAGACCGCGCGCCATTTTTCAACGCCTCGGTCATAATACGTCAATTTTGCGAATAGTATATTTTCGCCGAAAGCAATATTTATTTCAGGAGGCACTTTTTATGGTCAAAACACCTGTGTTCAAAGGCTCTTGCACGGCGCTCGTCACTCCGTTTTCAGAGCACGGCATTGATTATGAGCAGCTGAAAAAGAACATAGACTTTCAGTTTGAAAACGGCACAGCCGCCATCGTCGTCTGCGGCACAACGGGCGAAAACGCCACCGTGACGCGCAACGAATATGAAGAGCTTGTACGCTTTTGCGTCAGGGCGAGTGCCGGGCGAATGAAGGTGATAATCGGCGTGGGCAGCAACAACACCGACACCGCCCTCAAAAACGCGGAGAACGCGCGCTTTGCCGGGGCGGACGGGATATTGATGGTGACGCCGTATTACAATAAATCCACGCAGAGCGGGCTGGTTGAGCATTTCACACACGTGGCCGACCGGGTGGATATCCCGATGATACTTTATAACGTGCCGAGCCGAACCGGCATCGGAATTGCAGCCGAGACCTATCATGCACTTTCAAAGCACCCGAACATCATCGGCGTGAAAGAGGCGTCCGGCGATTTGAAGCTCGTGGGCGATATCGTGAGCCGGTGCGGGAATGACCTTTATATTTGGAGCGGGAATGATGACAACACCGTGCCGATGATGTCGCTGGGCGCGCTGGGTGTGATATCGGTGGCGTCGAACATCGTGCCGGGGGTCATATCGAAGCTGTGCCAGCTCTGCCTTGACGGGGCATTCAAAGAGGCCACCGAGCTTTACGCCAAGTACACTCCCCTTTTCTCCGCGCTGTTTGTCGAGACGAACCCCATCCCAGTCAAAACCGCGTTGAAAATGCTGGGGCGCGACACGGGCATACTCCGCCTCCCCCTCACCAAGCTCAGCGACGAGCACTTTGCATATCTACGCAACACCATGAGTGAGGCCGGGCTGAACGTATAACGCATCGGGGAGCTATACCTCGCGTATAGCTCCCCGAAATAATCATACTATTTCAACCTTTTTGATAAATTCAACCTGCGGCTCAGTCGCGCCCGGAACGCAAACACTCAGGGCGTACCCGTCAAGCGAGGTGTAATAAAACCCCGATTTATTCAGCACGGAGAAGGAGTTAAGCGGCGTGGAAAGTCCCGTGCCGAGGGCCTTGATATAGCTTTCTTTCTTGCTCCAAATCTCGGTGAATGCCGCACCCTTGTCGGCGCTTTTTTCGATGTAAAGCTGCTCATCGTCCGTGAAAAAGCGCGCGGCAAGCTTGGGGTTATACTCGGTCTTTTCCTGAATGTCAAGGCCGATTTCCTCATCGCACAGCGCCACGGCCACAAGGCGACCCGAATGGGACAAGTTGAACTTCACCTCGTCCCCGCGTAGATAGGGCTTGCCGTGCTCATTCGTGATAATATCCGGCGGTAGAGTGACATTGGGGCAAGCCTCACCCAGCGCGTGGGACAACAAAAGCTCTGCCCCGATGGCGGCGCGGCGGGCGTAGGGCGGCCGCATTCTGATAAGCTGTGCCCGGCGATATTCCGAAAGGGGGTAATCTTCCCTTTCGCGCACAAGGCTGAAGCCGGAGTAATATATCTTGAGCATTATGCTTGCATTGCAGCGATGGTCTTGCCGATAAGCTCGGAAAGCTCAATTCCCAGCATGTCCGCACCGGTGCGAATGACGTCTCTGGAGCATCCGGCGGCGAACTTTTTGTCCTTGAACTTTTTCATCACGGACTTGACCTCCATGCCGTCAAGCCCCGTCGGGCGCATGAGCGCCGCCGCGCCGATAAGCCCGGTCAGCTCATCGGTGGCAAAAAGCACCTTTTCCATGTATTTCACCGGCTCCACATCGATGCAAATGCCGTAACCGTGGCTGACAACGGCGTGAATCACGTCCTCGTCAATGTCAAGCTCACGCAGCATTTCAAATGCCTTGACGCAGTGCTGATCCGGGTAAAGCTCAAAATCTATGTCGTGCAGCATGCCCACTGTGCGCCAAAAATCGACGTTGTCGGGGTCATGCTCCTTTGCAAACTCGCCCATGACCTTGGACACGGTCTCGGCGTGCTGAATGTGAAACGGCTCTTTATTGTAGCGCTCAATAAGCTCTTTGGCCTGTTCGGGTGTAGGTATGTAGCTCATTTTTCGACCTCCTTTGTTTTATAATATAATATTCCCTTTTTCGCGATAATGCAAGAGGAAAAGGCGCGGCGTCGATAATGACGTCGCGCCTTTTTTACTTTTTCGAGCTGTCCGCCGGGACTGCGTCCACGGCGGCATCGGCATCGTTTGCAAAGTAATTGCGAACCTCGTCTTTGACGGTGTTGTCGTCAATAACGCCGTCGCCGTCGGTGACGACACCGTTATCCACGTCAGGCGTTATCATCGGGGTGACGGTGACTGTCGGGCTGGGGAGCGCTGTGGGGACAGTGTTGTCAACAAGGTCGTTTTTGTCCTTCGCGTTGCCGCAGCCGCACAGGGAAAAGGCAAGCGCCAACACCAGCGCAATATGAATTATGGCTTTTTTCATAATTATCCTCCTAATATATCGGCAAAATGTATTTGCGAAAGTATTATCTGAATAATTGCGCATTATATTCATCAAATGATTTTCTTTTTGTATTTGTAAAGCCATGGCCGATGTGTTATTATGTATCTTATGAGTGAATTGAAGAAAAACGAAATATATAATGTGACCGTCGAGGGATATTCCTCGGATGGGTACGGCGTATGCCGCGTGAATGGGCGCGTGGTGTTTGTGCCGCGCGCAATAGTTGGCGAGGCGTGGGAGATTCGCATTGTCAAGGTGACAAGCTCCGCCGTGTACGCGCGCGGCGAAAAGCTGATTGCGCCCTCTCCGTCGCGCGAAAAGCCGCTGTGTCCTCATTTCGGCACTTGCGGCGGATGCGATATGTGGCACATGAGCTACGCCGAGGAGCTTTCTTTCAAGCTCAATCGCGTCAGCGCCGCGCTTGAGCACATCGGGCGACAAACCATCCGCGCAGAGGAGATTATCGGCGCACAGAGCGTGACGCGCTATCGCAACAAGGGCATTTTCGCTGTGGCCGACGTGAACGGCGCACCCTGCGCCGGATTTTATCGCGAGCGCAGCCACGAGCTTATCCCGGTCGAAGACTGCCTCATCCAAAATGAGCTTTCAATCCGCGCCTCGCGCGCCATCATCGACTTCATGCGCGCACACGGCATTGCCGCATATAACGAGGCCACAGGCAAGGGCACAGTGCGCCATATTTTCTGCCGCGCGGCTGTGAACACGGCGGACGCCGTGCTGTGCATCGTCGCCGCGCGTGGCTTCGGCGCGCTGACGGACACGCTTGTGACCGAGCTTCGCCGCGCTGTCCCGGAGCTGACGGGCATAGTCTTGAACATCAACAAAACCGTCGGCAACACGGTGCTCGCGGGCGATTTTCACACGCTGTGGGGGCGCGCCGACATTGAGGACACACTGTGCGGCAACCGCTTTTCCGTCTCGCCGCAGGCGTTTTATCAGGTGAACCCCCCGCAAGCCGAGCGACTTTATAACCGCGCTCTTGAATACGCCGGGGTGACAGATGCATCCTTGGTGCTTGACTTATATTGCGGCGCAGGGACGATAAGCCTTTGCCTTGCGCGCGCCGCCGGGCGTGTCATCGGCGCGGAAATCGTGCCGGAGGCCGTGGAGAACGCGGCGCACAACGCCGAGGCAAACGGCGTTGAAAACGCCGAATTTATCTGCGCCGACGCAGGCGAGGCCGCCGAGGCGCTTGCCGCGCGCGGTCTCACGCCGGAGGTCATAGTTGTCGACCCGCCGCGCAAGGGCATGGACGAGCGCGCCATCGCCGCCTGCGCCTCAATGCAGCCGGAGCGGATTGTGTACGTTTCCTGCAACCCCTCCACCCTCGCCCGCGACATTCTGCGCTTCAACGCCCACGGCTACACGCTCAAAAAAGCCACCGCCGTGGACATGTTCCCCAGAACATGCCATGTTGAGTGCGTGTGTCTGCTGACGCGAGAATAATTCACCCGACAGGAGATATATATGACAAAACGACTTGCTTGGCTTGATATTGCGAAATGTATTTGCATCATGGCGGTCATGCTGGAGCATTTGGAGAGCACGACGGATGAACTGGGCTGCTTCTTCTCGCCGTTTTTCGTGCTGTGCTTTTTCGCCGTGGCCGGGTATACGCACAAACCGGGTCAGCCGTTCGGCGGCTTCATGGTGAAAAAAATCAAAACGCTTTTCGTGCCGTGGCTGGTGTTCAGCGTGTTTGACATTGCGCTTTCTCAGCTCGTGTCATTTTCCGCGCATGAAAGCATTTGGGTTGAGCTGGGGCGGAACTTCCTGCAAGTGCGGGGATACGGGGATCAGATTTGGTTCGTCGCGGCGCTTTTCATGGCGTTCATCCCGTTTTGGTGCTTCATTGAGCTTTATTCGCGGAAAAAGCCCTCCCCCACCCGCCGCGCTGCGTTCATCATAATCGCGCTTTTGCTTTTCATCGCGGACAGCCAATATTCAAAGCGCATGGACGGCTCGCTTTTCCCGTGGGGAACGTCCGCGCTGCCCTGGCACATTGAATATATTTTCCAAGGCATGTTTTACATGACCCTCGGCTACATGTTCAAAGAGGCGTGGGAAACGGGCTTTGACAGGCTGAACACGCGCGCCGGGCGAATTGTGCTGTTTGCAGTATACGCGTTTATAATCTATCTGCCGTATTTTGCGAGTGTGCCGGAGAGCGTGTTCGCGTTCTCGGCGGTGTATGTGACGCCGATTGTGGGCATAATGCTCACTTTCGCCGTGAGCAAGGCGATTCCGGCAAACAAATACATGTGCTATATCGGGCAAAACACGCTCATCTATTTTGCGCTGCACGGCAAGATATATTCTTTTACCGAGGCGATGCTGACGCGCTTTGCCGCGCCCCTGTACGGCGCGATTTTGGGCAACACGCTTTATTCAAACCTTTTCGCCGTTGCCTTCACCTTCGCCCTTTCCGTCATTCTCCTCATTCCGGCATACATAATAAACCGTTGGTTTCCCTTCATCTTGGGGCGGAGACGCCGCACGAGGGCATGAGCGGCGCAGAAATGTCAACAATCGTGAAAATAATGCTTGAAATGTGAGAATGCTTGTGTTATACTAATCAGGCTGTTAATTCGTACAAAATCGAAAGGATTGAAATATATGTCTACCCTCACCATCATCTTCACGATTCTTCAGGTCATCTCCGGTCTCGCCGTCACTGTCATAGTTCTGATGCAGAGCGGCAAAAGCGCGGGTCTGTCCGGCTCCATCTCCGGCGGCGCCGAGACCTTCTTCTCCAAGGGCAAGGCCAAGACCCTCGACGCAAAGCTCGCGAAGATGACGAAGTGGTTCGCCCTCGCGTTCGTCGTGTTGACGCTCGTGCTCAACCTCATCTGATTTGTCTTTCAAAAATGCCGACCGTTTGCGGTCGGCATTTTTCATGCCCGTATATTATCAAAAGAGGACTTTGCGAAATCGCAAAGTCCTCTTTTGCGCGCCTCGGCGCGTTATTCCCATGTTTTCCACACATCGGGGCAGTAGCCGACCGTGGCCTGCTTGCCGTTGCGGACGATGGGGGTTTTGATGAGATAAGGAATCTCAAAAAGCTTGTCGAGCTTGGCCTCGTTCGAGGCGAGATACTGCACGAGCGGGTAATCCTCGTCGGTGGTGTCAATCATCGCGTCGAGGCCGACGGCGTTTTTGACGGAGTTCAGCTCTCCCCTACTCATACCGAACTTGATGACGTCGACAAACTGATATTTGATGCGCCGCTCTTTGAAATAGCGCTCGGCCTTTTTGGTGTCAAAGCACTTGGCCTTGCCGAAAATCTGAATATTCATGGGCTGTCAAATCTCGGTGATGACAGGGAGTATCATCGGGCTGCGGCGGGTGGTTTTGTAAAGATAGCCGGAGATGTTGTTTTTCACCTTGCTCTTTATGGTGGTGAAATCACTGATATGCTGCGCCTCACACGCGGCGACGGATTCCATCGTCACGCGCTTGAGCTCCTCAATTAGCCCCTCGGCCTCTTTGACGTAGATGAAGCCGCGAGTGACAATTTCGGGGTCGGAAAGAATCTTGTGGTCATGCGAGGAAAAGGGCATGACGACGACGACCATGCCGTCCTCTGCAAGGCGGTGTCTGTCGCGCATGACGACACTGCCGACCTCGCCCACGCCGCTGCCGTCCACCAGCACTGCGCCTGACGGGACGGATTCTTCGCACTTGATGGACTTTTTGGTGATTTCAATGACTCTGCCGTTTTCGCCGATGACGATGTTCTTGGGGTTGATGCCCATCATGCGGCCAAGCTCGGCATGTTTGACGAGCATTCTGTACTCGCCGTGCACGGGGATGAAGAATTTGGGCTTGACGAGACCGAGTATCATTTTCTGCTCCTCTTGCGAGGCGTGGCCGGACACGTGCAAATCGGTGTGGCGATCATAGATGACCTCAGCGCCCTTGTGGAAAAGCTCATCAATGACGCGGCTGATGGTGTTTTCGTTGCCGGGAATGGCCGAGGCGGAAATGATGACCCTGTCCCCGGCATCAACGGTGATCTGCTTGTGCTCGGAAAATGCCATGCGGTAAAGCGCGCTCATCGCCTCGCCCTGACTGCCGGTGGAAATGATGACCACCTTGTTCTTGGGGAGCTTATTGAGCTTGTCAATGTCCATCATGACATTGTCGGGAATGTCCATATACGACAGCACGGACGCCACACGCAGAACGTTTTCCATGCTGCGCCCGGTGATGCCCACCTTGCGGCCGTATTTATTGGCCACGTTGATAATTTGCTGAAGCCTGTGGACATTGGAGGCGAAGGTGGTGATGATGATGCGCTTGTCACAGCCCATGAAGAGCTTGTCAAAGCTCTCGCCCACCTTGCGCTCGGAGTCGGAGTGGCCGGGTTTTTCGACGTTGGTGGAATCGCTCAACAGGGCGAGGACGCCGTCATTGCCGAGCTGGCCGAAGCGGGCAATGTCGAACATGCCGCCGGAAATAGGCGTGACGTCAATCTTGAAGTCGCCCGTGTGCACGACTGTGCCGATGGGCGTGCCGATGGCGAGGGCAACCGCGTCCGGGATGGAGTGGTTGACGTGGATAAACTCAATTGTGAAGCAGCCGAGGCGGAACACAGAACCCGTCTTTTTCGTGAAAATCTGCGTATTATATAAAAGGTCAGCTTCTTCAAGCTTCAACTCAACCAGTGCCGCCGTGAGGGGCGTGGTGTAAATGGGCACGTCAAGCTCACGCAGGACGTAGGGCACGGCGCCGATATGGTCTTCATGCCCGTGCGTGAGCACCATGCCGCGAATGCGGTCGGCGTTGGAGCGCAGATAGCTTATATCCGGCAGGACAATGTCAATGCCGTACATGTCCTCATCGGGAAAGCCCATGCCGCAGTCAACGATGATGATATCGCCGCCGCACTCAAAGGCTGTCATGTTTTTGCCGATCTCGCCGAGACCGCCAAGGGGGATTATTTTCAGTTTAGAAATCATGTTTTCTCCATTCTTATTATTTTGAACGCAAACGACCTGACAGTCCGTGTGACTGTCCATAATTATGTAGCTGATGCAAGTATAACCGTTATCAGGCAATTTTAGCCTGCAAAGCACAAAGTTACATTTCAGTGCGCCCTTCCATGGCGCGGTTGAGCGTGGCATCGTCGGCAAATTCGAGGTTCGAGCCGACGGGGATGCCGTAAGCCAGGCGAGTGACCTTTATCTCAAACGGCTTTAACAAGCGCGAAATATACATCGCGGTGGCCTCGCCCTCGGTGTCGGGGTTTGTGGCCATGATGACCTCCTCCACGCCCGGCTCTGCCGCGCGCACAAGAAGCTCTTTGATGCGGATATCCTCCGGCCCGACGTGGCTCATCGGCGAAAGAACGCCGTGCAAGACGTGGTATGTGCCGTTATATTCTCTGCCGCGTTCGATGCTCAGCACGTCCCTCGGCTCGGAAACGACGCATATCGTGCCTCTGTCGCGTCGGTCACTGGCGCAAATTTGGCACACCTCGCCCTCGGTGAGGTTTTGGCAGATTTTGCAGCAGTGCACGCTTTTTTTCGCGGCGGTTATCGCGTCGGCAAAGGCGATGGCCTCATCATCGGGCAGGGCCAGCACGTGAAACGCCAAGCGCTGTGCGCTCTTTTTGCCGATTCCGGGCAGGG
Source organism: uncultured Oscillospiraceae bacterium (assembly GCA_964644305.1). GTDB lineage: Bacteria > Bacillota > Clostridia > Oscillospirales > Oscillospiraceae > Limivicinus. The sequence continues at coordinate 5,437 of CAZXVA010000036.1, read as the reverse complement.
CGGCGAATTTGTCAATCAGGTTTTCAAGCGTTGCAGGGAAAAAGGACATTTTGATATACTCCGATTTAAGCGTTTTTTATTGCGGCGATGGCCACGGCTCTGTCAAGCGCGCCGAACACGGCGCTGCCCGCCACGAGCACAGAGCACCCCGCCCGAACGGCTTCGCGAGCGGTCTCGGCGTTTATGCCGCCGTCCGCTTCAAGCTCGACGCCGGGCTTAATGCAGTCGATATAACCGCGCAGCTTTTCTATCTTTTCAAGCTGGTCATACATAAAGCTCTGCCCGCCGAAGCCCGGCTCAACCGTCATCACCTGCACAAGCTCCACCCTTTCCAAATAGGGCAAAACCGCCTCTGCCGGGGTCTTGGGCTTTATCGTGACGCCCGCGCGCTTGCCTAGGGCGTGGATTTTTTCGACGGCGAGGAGATTGTTCTCCACCGTGTCGGCCTCGATGTGCAAATTCAAAAGGTCAGCCCCCGCCTCGCAAAAGCGCTTAACATAGCGCAGGGGCTTATCGATCATGAGATGGACGTCCAAAAACATGTCCGTCGCCCGGCGCAGGGATTTGACGACCGGAACGCCGATTGAAATGTTCGGCACGAAAAGCCCGTCCATGACGTCGATGTGAATCCAGTCCGCGCCGAGGCGCTTGACGTCTTGAATCTCGTCCCCAAGGCGGGCGAAATCGGCGGATAATATCGACGGTGAAATTATGACCATGGTTCGGCTCTCCTGTTTGCAGTCCTTGCATATCTTATTTTATTATACTACAAGAAATAGTTCAATTGCAATATTGACGTAAAGAATATTTCGAGATAAAATAGATAATTGAATATGGGTAGACAGATGGAGGTTATTGCCTTGTCCGCAAATAATAAAAACAAAAAGCCCAAGCGCGTTGGGCATATTTACGCTTTTGCCCTGACGTGGGTTGCGTTTGCACTGACCGTGCCACTGCACGAAATGTGGCAGATGATAACCGCGCTTGTGGTGAGCTTTTTGGTTGGATTTGTCGTGTGGCGCATCGGCGAACGCAAGGACAAAAAGGCCGCCGAAAAGGCACAGGAAGAGAAAAAAGCCAAGGCCGAGGCTGCCAAAAAGGCAGCAAACACGAAAAAAAGCTATGGCGAGGAGATTGACCCCATACTCGACGAGGGCAACCGGGCGCTGTCCGAAATGGGGCGGCTGTATGCGTCGATAAAAGACCCCGACGTGCGCACAAAGATAAACGAAATCATGCGCATCACGGACAAAATCACGCAAGACGCGATAAGTGACCCCTCCGATATCCCGCAAATCAAAAAATTTCTCAATTATTATCTCCCCACGACGATAAAACTTCTCAACGCCTATGACCGCATGAGCTCGCAGGGCATTGAGGGTGAAAATCTCGACAAGAGCATGAAAAACATCGACGAAATGCTCGACACCGTCATCGAAGCTTACACCAAGCGGCTCGACTCGCTTTTTGCAAATCAAGCGCTTGACATTGAAACCGACATTGAGGTCATGAACTCCATGCTCGCCCGCGAGGGCTTGGCCGGAAGCAAAGATTTTGAACTCAAAGCGGAAGCCGAGCAGGCCACGCAAGCCCAATAAAAGAAAGAAAGGATTCTCAAAATGAACGAACAATCCAGCTTCATTCCCAGCCTCACGCTTGACCCCAACGCCACCGCCGCCGCGACTCAGGCGGCTGTTGAGGAAGAAGCCGCCCCCGCCGCCGTTGAAGCTCCCGCCGAGGTCAAGGCCGAAAAGCCGGATCTCAGTGCGCTTTCCGAGGCGGAGCAGGCCGCCGTGCTCGACTTTTCCGAAAAGATTGACATCACCAACACCGAGCAAGTGATGAATTACGGCGGCGCGGCGCAAAAGAACATATCCGAATTTTCCGATGCCGCCCTCGGCACTGTGCGCACAAAGGATCTCGGCGAGGTCGGCGACATGCTGGGCGACCTTGTGGTTGAACTTCAGGGGCTCAACTTCTCCCCGGAGGAGAAAAAGGGTCTGCGCGGGCTTTTCAAAAAGGCCACAAACGACATCGCCTCGCTCAAAGCCCTGTTTGACAAGGCCGAGGTGAATGTTGACAAAATCGTCGAGGCGCTCGAAAAGCACGAAGTCACGCTGATGAAGGACATCAGCATGATGGACAAAATGTACGACAAGAATCAAGAGTACATGAAAGAGCTGACGATGTACATTCTCGCGGGCAAGCTGAAGGTCGAAAAGCTGCGCAACGAAAAGCTGCCCAAGATCGTGGCACATGCGCAGGAAACCGGGCTTCCGGAGGACGCGCAGGCCGCCAACGACTTTGCCAATCTCATCGGCCGCTTTGAAAAGAAAATCCACGACCTTGAGCTGACGCGCCAAATCTCCGTGCAGATGGCGCCGCAAATTCGCCTGATCCAGAATAACGACAGCCTCATGGTGGAAAAAATCCGCTCTTCCATCGTCAACACCATTCCCCTGTGGAAAAATCAGATGGTTCTCGGCCTTTCCATGTTCCATTCCGAGCAGGCGATGAAGGCTCAGCGCGACGTCACCGACACCACCAACGCCCTCCTCATGCAAAACGCCAAGGCGCTGCACCAGGGCAGCGTGAGCGTGGCGAAGGAATCCGAGCGCGGCATTGTCGACATTGAAACGCTCAAGAAGACCAACCAAGAGCTCATCAAGACCCTCGACGAGGTGCGTCAGATTCAGGATGCCGGCCGCGCCGGGCGCGCCCAGGCCGAGGCCGAGCTCAACCGCATTGAGGATGAGCTGAAGCAGAAGCTTTTGGAGATGAACGGCTGAGCGCCGCCGCCCCATAGGAGAACACAATGAACATTCTCAAAAACCACACAATCGCAGTCTTTCTCGCGTTGGTGCTCGTCATCGGGTCGACGCTGATTTCAGCCTCGGCAAAGCTGAATGCCGACATCAAAAAGGTGACGGACGGGTTTTACACCGGCGCGCTTTATGACGGCGAGAAAACCGCCGACGTTGCCGACGCATCGGGCAGCATATATAAGCAGCTCACCCTTATCACCGCCGAGGCCGACAAGATATACGCCGTTATTGCAAATTCCGGCGCAGACGCCGAGGCGATAAAAGAAGCGTCATATTATCTCAAGTCCAACCTCTCGTCCATGCACGAATATGTGAGCTCAATATACTGGAGCTACAGCGAGCTGTGCGACGCGCTCACGGCGATAAAGCCGAAGCTCGGCGCGATGAATTTGAGCGAGAGTGAGTATGACGAGATAAACGCAAGCTTGACGCTCATCTCCGCCGCCCAAAGCGTCATCGCGGACTCCGGGTACAATGACAGCGTCCGCCGTTACAAGACCACAATGAACGCATTCGAGGAATTTGTGACGGATGTCTGCGGTATCTACGGGCCGGAATACTTCTCATAAAACAAAAATAAAAAAACGCGGCACTGCCGCACGGAGGATCATTATGTCGATTGAAAAAGGCCGGGCATATTTTCGCGCACTCGGCATGGAGGACAGAGTAAGAGAATTTGACGTTTCGTCCGCAACCGTGGAGCTTGCGGCACAGGCACTCGGCGTTGAGGGCGCGCGCATTGCGAAAACGCTCTCTTTCAAAAACGGCGAGGGCTGCATGCTCATTCTTGCGGCGGGTGACGCGCGCATTGACAACCACAAATTCAAGGATAAGTTCCACTTCAAGGCCAAAATGCTCTCCGCCGACGAAGTTTTGACGCTAGTCGGTCACCCGGTGGGCGGCGTGTGCCCGTTCGGCATAAACGACGGGATTGACGTTTATCTCGATGAAAGCCTGAAGCGCTTTGAAACGGTGTTCCCCGCCGTGGGCAGCGCCAGCAGCGCCATTGAGCTTGACCTTGACGAGCTTTACAAATACTCCAACGCCCTCGAATGGATCGACGTGTGTAAGCTCCCTGAGTAACAGAATATCACTATAATATACTTGCATCCGTGCCGAGTCGGCACGGATGCAATTTTTCATCTCATTTTGAACGCTCATCCGCGATGAGGCGGAACGCCTTCGCGCGGCAGGTCAGCTCGTCAAAATTGCCCTCGGCAATTATTGCTTTGTCGGTCAGGCGGCCGCTGATCCCGGCGGCGACCATGCCCGCGTCGAGAAACGCGCCGAAGTTATCCTCCGTCACGCCGCCCGTTGCGACGAGCTTGACATGGCTGATGGGCGCACGAATGTCCTTGATGTACGGCAGCCCCAAATACCCCGTGGGAAAAAGCTTGACGAAGTCTGCGCCGAGCTTATGCGCCGTGAGAATCTCGCTGGGCGTCATCGCGCCGGGGATAGACACAAGGCCGCAGGCCTTTGTGGCGCGGATGACGTCATCGTCGGTGTTCGGAGAGATAATATACTCACAGCCCGCGTCGCGCGCGGCCTCAACCTGTTGCACGGTGAGCACTGTGCCCGCGCCAAAGCGCATTTCGTCTCCAAAACGCGCTTTCAGCCCGGAGAGCGAGGACGCGGTTTTGTCAATGCACTCCTCGTCACTTTGGTCAAACGTCAGCTCCATAAGATGCACGCCGCCCCGGCACATCGCCTCGGCGAGACGCAAAAGCGCGTCGCCATATATCCGCCGGGCGATGACAATGACCTTGTCGCGCTCGACGAGAGTTTTCACGTCCGTCGTGCTCACTTGAGTGTGACCTTATTGAAGTTCTTTTTGCCGCGGCGAAGGATGAGCCCGTCTTTGAGCTCGGCCTCGGTGTACTTCTTGTTGACGTCGCCGAGCTTTTCGTCGTTGACGGTGACGCCGCCCTGCTGAATGTTGCGGCGGGCGTCGGACTTGGTGGAGCAAAGGCCGGTTTTGACAAGCAGCGTCATCACGTCAATTGCGCCGTCGGTCAAATCGTCTGTGCTAAGCTCGGTGCAGGGCATGTGTTCGCTGTCACCCGCGCCGCCGAAGAGCGCCTTTGCGCCGGCCTCGGCCTTTTTGGCCTCCTCCTCGCCGTGCACAAGCGCGGTGAGCTCATAAGCCAAGATTTCCTTTGCGCGGTTGAGCTGGCTGCCCTCCCACTTGTCCATCTCATCAATCTGCTCCAGCGGCAGGAAGGTGAGCATGCGGATGCACTTGAGAACGTCGGCATCCTCAACATTGCGCCAGTACTGATAAAATTCAAAGGGGCTGGTCTTGTTCGGGTCGAGCCACACCGCGCCGGAGGCGGTCTTGCCCATCTTTTTGCCCTCGGAATTGAGAAGCAGAGTGATGGTCATGGCGTGGGCGTCCTTGCCGAGCTTTTTGCGGATAAGCTCGGTGCCGCCGAGCATGTTGCTCCACTGGTCGTTGCCGCCGAACTGCATATTGCAGCCGTAGTGCTGGAAAAGGTAATAAAAGTCATAGCTTTGCATGATCATGTAGTTGAATTCAAGGAAGCTCAAGCCCTTTTCCATGCGCTGCTTGTAGCACTCGGCGCGGAGCATGTTGTTGACGGAGAAGCATG
>CAZXVA010000035.1:0-21209 GCA_964644305.1 uncultured Oscillospiraceae bacterium | reverse complement strand
AAACTGATTTCGAGTCAGCCCCGTTATGACCACTTCGATACCTCTCCGTGTATGTCAAACACGGTCAGAACACCTTGAACCTCAAAAAAGAGGGAAAACCAAAATGTTAGAACGGCGTGTTAGAACAGCGAAATATTTAGTTTTTAGAACCCGCGAAAACCCTTGAAAACAAAGGGAAACGGGTGGACGAAAAAGCCTAAGCCGCGGAGGATTTCGAGTCAGGGCCGTTATAACCACTTCGATACCGCTGCATATATTCGCTTGTGCTGTGACATTATACCCAATACTGCGGAAAAAATCAAGAGCGAGATTGCCTTTTGCGGCAAAAAGTGCGAAAGCCGCCCCGCCGATGCCTTCGGCGGGGCTTAATCCCCCGCCGCCGCGCATAATATCGCGCCTCCGCGCCGTATCCGCCCTTGCGGGGGTGCGCAAAACGTGGTATAGTTGCAGGGTGGATTCCATCGCGACAAGGAGACATCACATGAATTACAACGAGGCTCTTGAATATATAAACGGGACGGAGTGGTTCGGCTCGAAGCCGGGGCTGGAGCGCGTCGGCGAGCTGCTGCGGCGGCTGGGTGAGCCGCAAAAGGGGCTGAAATACGTGCACGTGGCCGGGACGAACGGCAAGGGCAGCGCGTCGGCGATGCTCGCCTCCGTACTGAAAGCCGCCGGGTACAAAACCGGGCTTTTCACCTCGCCGTATCTCGCGCGCTTCACCGAGCGCATGCGCATAAACGGCAAGGAGATTGACCCCGACCGTCTCGCCGAGATTGTCACGCGCGTCGCGCCGCAGGCCGACGCGATGGTCGAGCACCCCACCGAGTTCGAGCTGATGACGGCGGCGGGGCTGCTGTGGTTCGCCGAGGAGCAGTGCGACATTGTGGTGCTGGAGGTCGGCCTGGGCGGGCGGTATGACGCCACGAACATCATCGACGCGCCGGAGGCCGCCGTGATCATGAACATCGGCCTTGACCACACCGCCGTGCTGGGCGAAAGCATTGAAAAAATCGCGTGGGAAAAGGCCGGGATCATCAAGCCCGGCTGTGACGTGGTGCTGTATGAGCAGAGCGAGGGCGTGACGGCGGTGGTGCGCGCGGAGTGCGAAAAGGCCGGCGCGCGGCTGCACATCGCGGATTTTTCCGCGATTCACAGCGAGTTTGACAGCCTCGACGGGCAGGTGTTCACCTACCGGGGTGAGCCTTACGCCCTGCCGCTGCTCGGCTCGCACCAGCTGAAAAACGCCGCCGTCGCGGTGGAGACGGTGCAGGTGCTGCGCGGGCGCGGCTGGGAGCTGGAGCAGAGCGACGTGGAGCACGGGCTGTACGCCGTGAGCTGGCCGGCGCGCTTTGAGCCGGTGGGCGAAGAGCCGTATTTCATCGTCGACGGCGGGCACAACCCACAGTGCGCCCAAACCGTTGCGGAAAACCTCGCCAATTACTTCCCGGGCAAAAAGCGAGTGCTGCTGGTGGGCGTGCTGGCCGACAAGGATTACATGAGTCTGACCGAGATTCTCAACACGGCGGCGGATGAATATGTCTGCGTCACGCCGGACAGCGCCCGCGCCCTTCCGGCCTCTGAGCTTGGGGAGTGCCTTGCGCGCTTCGGCAAGCGCGTCACCGTGGCCGACAGCATACGCGAGGGCGTGGCCGCGGCGCAGGACGCGGCGGGTGCGGACGGCGTGGTGTGCGCGGTCGGGTCGCTTTACATGGCGGGCGAGATACGCGCGTGCTTTGATTTGAAATAAGGAGCGGGAAAAATGCGAATTATGGCGATAGATTACGGCGACGCGAGGATTGGGCTTGCGGTGTCGGACTTGACGGGGCTTATCTGCGGCGAGGCGTGGACGATGCAGGAGTGGGATCGCGCGCGCGCCGTCAAGCGGATATGCGACGAGGCCGCCGCGCGCGACGTGGGGCAGCTGGTGCTGGGTCTGCCGAAGAACATGGACGGCACCGAGGGCGAGCGCGCCGCGCTCAGCCGCGAGCTTGCCGCCGAGCTTGAAGCGGCGAGCGGCCTGCCCGTGACGCTGTGGGACGAGCGCCGGTCGAGCATCGAGGCGCACGCGATATTGCACTCCGTCGGCAAAAAGGAGCGCGCCCACCGCCGCACAGTCGACGCCGTCGCCGCCAGCCTCATATTGGAGGGCTATCTCGGCAGTGCAAGATAAGCGCGGGGAATTATAATATGCAGAAAACCAGCACCCCCGCCGCCGCGGGGGTGCTGGTTGGTAATATGATTGTTGAATTTCAAGCAGATACTTCTTCGTCAAAAAAGCCTCGGATATGTTCTGAGGTCATATTTCGTTTGCTGACTTCTTTTTCGTAGTTGATTCGTGTTATCTCCTCGATAAAAGCCTTTTGCCTATCGTCGGCCTTTGCCCATGACACGCAAAACTTACGACACATGGCGAAAAATATATGATACCACAAACGGTCTTCTTCCGTTTCGTGTGTAAAATACCACTTTGCATCTTCCATCGTCAGTCCTCCGCTAAATAGGATATAAAAATATCTCTGGCCGCTTCATCGCATATCAAATACCGTGGTGCTCCGCCATTTTTGCGTCCGGGAATCGGCAGCGCGCCAAAATCCCGCTCATAATGCTCTGCAAGCTCCGGTGTCTTTGCGTCCAGGGTCACGTCGCCGTTGAAGCCGGAGTCCACAGACAGTTTGATGCCATAAGCAACCAGCGCGCGCCCGATTCCGCGATACTTTGGGTGCTCGGAAAGCGTCGGATTGCTCTCCGACTGGCTCTCCATATAGACAATGTGAACCGCGATTACATCCTCGATAATCTCATAAGCCCCCAACGCTATCAGTTCCCTTTCCTGCGTTTTCAGGGCATAGATATCAAATCCGCTCTTTGCGATATACTCGCTGTTCCAGTCCGTTTGCCATTTGGGTTCTTCGGATGTCTTTGCCGCGTCCTGCTGCGTCATCGGCTCAGCAGTCACAAACACCTGCCGCTCCATTCTGTCATAAACAAACAACCTAAACTCCACCGGCCTCACCTCTTTTATAGTTTATCACATATTTCAGAAAAAATGAAGTGCAAAAAGGCAGTCTGAGACAAGAAAACACCCGAAATCTTATGATTTCGGGTGTTTTACTGGAGCTGCTACCCAGATTCGAACTGGGGACCTCATCCTTACCAAGGATGCGCTCTACCTGCTGAGCTATAGCAGCAAAGTTCATGCCCCTTAGTGAAGGGGCATGAGCGTGGCGACCAAGAAGGGACTTGAACCCTCGACCTCCGGCGTGACAGGCCGGCGTTCTAACCGACTGAACTACTTGGCCATGGCCTCACGGCTTGATTATATTATCAAACTGCGCTCAATTTGTCAATACTTTTTTTCAAATTCGGCGCAAGTTTTTTTGCTTTTTTATTCTCGCCGGTGCGGCGAGATATTTTCTTGAAATGCCCTGCGCTTGATGTTATACTGAAAGGGCAAAATTCGGCAAAAGGGTCAAAGGAGGCCGCTATGAAACGCAAGGGGATATCCGCCGTCGCGGCGGCGGTATACATTATTATACTGGTGATATGCTGCGCGTCGTGGCTGTGGCAGATTGAATTCGGCGGCATAGCGGCGGCGGTGACGAACTCCGTGGCGTTCACCGAGGGCAACGTCAAAAAAGACGCGACCGAGCTGACCCTTGTGCTGCACGAAGGCGAAACCGCGCTCTTGTCCGAGCTTCCCGCGCTCACGCGCGCCGACTTCACCGGCAGCGACTGCACGGGCGAAATCGTCACCTGGGCGAGCGCGCACCCGCAGGTGAGCGTGAGCTATGACGTGCCCCTGCCGGGCGGCGCGCGCGCGGCGCACACCGCGACCGCGCTCACCATCACCGACGCGACGGAGGCCACCCTCCCGGCATACACCGCCGCGCTTGAATACCTGCCCGACGTGACGGCGGTCGACCTCGGCCGCGGCGACGGCGGGGCGCTGCCCGCCGATACTCTCGCCGCCCTTGTCGCCTCGCGCCCGGACATCACGTTTACATACTCCTTCTCCGTCGCGGGCATCGACTGCGCGCTGGATATGACGGAGCTTGATCTCTCCTCGGCCGATGCCGAGGCCATCGCCGCCGTGACGCCGTATTTCCCCTGCCTGACCGGCATCAGCGCCGTCAAGCTCGGCGACGAGGCCACGTCACACCTGACCTGGGCCGATATTGCCGCCGTGGCGGCGGCATGCCCCGCGGCGCGGCTGGATTACGCCTTCACGCTGTACGGCAAGGCCGTCACGCTCGCGGACGAGGCGCTTGACTTGAGCCGCACGGCGATTGACGACAACGGCGACGCGCTCATCGCGGCCTTGCCCGCGATGAAGAATCTGAAAACGCTGGACATGGACGACGGCGGCGTGGTCATGCCGCTGGCAAACGAGCGCATGCAGCAAATCCGCGACGCCGCGCCGAACGCGGAGGTCAACTGGCGGATATGGTTCGGCGAGCTTTATTCCATCCGCACGGACGAGACGCGCCTGCTCGCGTCCAAGCCGTCCGTTGGCGGCGTGGTGGACAATGTCGAGGCCGCCAAGCTCAAATACTGCACGAAGCTCAAATACGTCGACCTCGGTCACATCGAGGTCATCACCGACATCGGCTTTGTCGAACACATGCCGGATTTGGAGGTGTTCATCATCGCGATGAACCCCTTGTCCGACCTCACCCCGCTTTCAAAGTGCCCGAAGCTTGAATATTTGGAAGTGTTCACCACGGGCGTGACGGACTTGTCCCCTCTCTCCGGGCTGACGGAGCTGAGGCATCTGAATATCTCCAACCTCCCCTATCTCACGGACATCTCCCCGCTATACTCCCTCACCGCGCTGGAGCGGCTGTGGATCGGCACGAAGACCCCCGTCCCCGTCGAGCAGATTGACCGGATGCAGCAGGCCGCCCCCGGCTGCAAGATAAGCACCGTGTCCGCCGACGAGCAGGGCGACGCATGGCGCTACACCTGGTATGACGAGAACAACGCCACCTATCACTGGACAGAGCGGCACGAAAAGCTGCGTGGGCAGCTGGGGTATAACTATCAGGAATACTCCTTCTATTGGCTCGACCCCAAGTGCGACCGCCCCGCCCCCGCCGAATATGTCGGCGTATACTACGGCGACCCGAACAAGAACAAGTAATACTACGTATACCACAAGCGCGCGGAAAATTCCGCGCGCTTGTTTTGTTGCGGTGGACTATGTACGCACTGTGCGCAGTATGGGCTGGAGCTGCCACCCGCGCAGGGCGGCGTCCAGCGTGTCGCCGATGAGGGCGAAATCCGACTGGAGCGAGCGCGGCTTTTTGGCCGCGTCGTCCTGCCCGAAGGGGACGAAGTAGACATTTTTGCGGTTCAGCAGCCGCGCAATGCTTTCCGCCGAGCCGGAGAGGCCGTCATTCGTCGAAAACGCGATGACGAGGGGGCGGCCGTTGCGCAGGTGCGCCTTGGCCGCCATGGTGACGGCGGTGTCGGTGACGCCGAGGGCGAGCTTGGCGAGGGTGTTGCCCGTGCAGGGCGCGATGACAAGGGCGTCCAGCGGCAAGGCCGGGCCCAGCGGCTCTGCCTCGGCGATGGTGGCAATCACGTCGCGCCCGGTCAGCTCGCGCAGACGGCGCAGGTTCACACTCGCCGCGCCGAAGCGCGTGTCGGTCGCGGCGGCGTTTTCGCTCATGATGGGGACGAGCTCATAGCTCTCCCGCAAACCCTCCACAGCGGCGAAGAGCTTTTCAAACGTGCAGTACGAGCCGCACACGGCGAGCCCGATGCGTTTTTTGTCGGTCATGGTCAGTCCTCCTGTTCGCGCATGATGTCATAAACCGCGCGGCAAAGCTCCTCGGCGGCGGAATACGGCGCCATTTTGCCGGGCAGACCGGGCGCGTACACGGTTTTCAGCCCGATGTTCTCCGCCAACGTCCGGTCGAACCCGCCCGGCGGCGACGCCAGCTCCATTATCACCGCGCCCTCGGCCGCCATGCACAGCATCGCGTCCGTCAGCACCCGCGCGGGCACGGTGTTGACGATGAAGGCGTATCCGCCCATCTCGCTCTCCAGCGCGGCATAATCCACGGCGCGACAGGAGAAAGCGCGTGCCTCGGCGCGGTCGCGGCGGCTGCGCGCCGCGATGGTCACGTCCGCCCCCATCGCCGCGCATCGCGCGGCAAGCTGCCGCCCGATGCGACCCATGCCGCATACGAGCACCCGGCTGTTGAAAAGCGCGCGGTCACTCGCCTCGATGAGCTTCGCCACGGCGCACTCGGCCGTGATGGCGGCGTTGGCCGCCACAAGCTCAGGGTGCAAAAGAACGTCCTCGACATGCAGCCCCAGTCTTTGCGCGGCGGCGATTGTGTCCTCGGCGAGCTTGCCGCCGAGGACGACCTGCCCCGGCCACAGCGCGCCCAGCAGCTCACGCACGCTGAGCACATTGTCACTCAGCGGCGTGTTCACCACGCCGCCGCTCTCCGTCGGCACGGGCAAAATCACGCAGTCCGCGCCGTAGACGCAGCCCTGCAAGCAGCCGGTTTTCGCCGTTTCGCCCGATATGTCCGCCTTTTCCAGTGCAAAGCAGCACACGCGGTTGCCATCGCGCGTCAAGCGCTCGCACAAGCGCGCCGCGCGCGCATCTCCGCCGACAACGGCATATTTCAAATCCCACCACCTCCGTGGCTATTCTATTCCGCGTCGGCGCCATGGGTGCAAAGCGCCGTGCCGGGATAGTAATGGGCGAGGATTTCGGTGTAGGCCGCGCCCTGCGCGGCCATGACGTTCGCGCCGTATTGGCTCATGCCGACGCCGTGGCCGAAGCCCGTCACCGTGAAGCGAAACGCCCCGTCAACGTATTCAAGCTCAAACGCCGTCGACCGCAGGGCAAACGCGCGCCGAAGCTCCGCTCCGGTGACTGCCGCGCCGCCTATTTCAACGCTTTCAACGCGCCCGCTTTTGCCGCGGTGCACCGCGCCCAACCACGCCTCCGGCGCGGCGGAAAAGTCCGCCGCGCCGCACACTGCGCCCACCCCGGCGGCAAGCTCGTCCGCCGTCAGCTCCACAAGGCTCACGTACCCCGGCACGTCTTTGTCCGTCTCCGGGCTGGACACGCTGATGAGATACGGCATGTCGCCCCACACCGCGCCGCAATCCTCCGTCGCCCCGGCGGAGGACGAATGAAACGCGGCGAGCACCGGCTCGCCGCCGTAGGCGAGGTATTGCCCCGCCGTGCTCTCCACCGCGTCGCGCAAACGCGCGCGATATTCCTCCCGCCCCGCGCCGAGCCGCGCGTCCACCGCCGCCTCATCAAGCCACGCCTGACAGCAGCCGGGCGAGGTGCATACGTCTGCCGCGCCCTTGTGGCGCGCGGACGCGGCGCAGTGCATGGCGTAGGTTCGCGCGGCGACGGCCTGCGCGCGCAGTGCCTCGCGCTCAAAGCTCGCGGGCATTTCGCCCGCGAGCACCCCGATGAGGTACTCCGTCATCTCCATCTGCTCGACGACGCCGTCGCCGAGCAAGACGCGCACCGTCTGCGCTTTATCGCCGCCGACGGCGTCGGCGGCGGGGGAGAGGTCGAGGAGCGGGCGGGGTGACATCGTGCCGCCCGCGCCCAAGGGCGCGGCGGCAAGCGCGCCGGGCAGCAAAAAAGCGCATGCAAGCAGAAAATAGCACAAAATGAGCAGGCGTTTCATCGGCAGTGGGTCTGTCCTTTCGTTTTCATATCGTTCACTTGACGTTTGGGCGGTTTGAGTATAGAATAGCACCGAAGAAATGATAACCGCTTTCTATTATATATAGTATCGGAGTGTGCTTGAAAATATGCCGAAACATTTCACAGACGACGACCGACGCCGCCGCATAATGCTTGAAAAAAAGGCGCTGGAGATCACCTGCTATGTGCTGGGCGCGGGCGCGTTCAGCGTGTTTATTCGCTGGCTTCAGCTGATGCTGGGGTTCACGGACGGGCTGGCGGATTCCACGATATTCAATCTCCTCGTGCCGCTGATGCTCATCATCGCGGGGATTGTGTTTTTGCGCTTTGTGGACAAGTTCCGCAATGAGCGCTGGTACATCCCGGAGGATTTTTACGACGCGTTTTATAACCCCGGCAAGCTCTATTCCGCCGTGCGCTGGGGGCTGGGCGTCATCATGGCGGGTGGCGGGCTTTTCCTGCTCATCTCGTCCGAAACGGATAAAAACGCGGACTTTTTGCGCGTTTTGTCTCTCATGGGCGTGGTCAACGGGCTGACGTTCCCGCTCGTTCTCACCTCGGCCAATAAGCCCCACGCCTCCAGCCGCAAGCTGGTGTGCTACGTGGCGGTGATTCCGATCATCTTTTTCTGCTGGTGGCTGGTCTCCATTTACAAAATCAACGCCAACAACCCCGTCACCTGGGAGTACGGGCCGGAGACGGTCGCGGTGATACTGTCGATAATCGCGTTTTTCCGCGTGGCGGGCTTCCCGTTCGGCACGGCGAACCCTTGGCGCAGCATGTTTTTCAGCATGCTGGCCTCGGCGGCGGACATCATGGTGCTTGCGGACACGCGCTATGTCGGATTGCAGGCGATGTTCCTCGCCTCGGCGCTGATGCTCACGCTTTATAACTGGGTGCTCATCACCAACATGCTCCAGCGCCCCAAGCCCGTCCGCGAACACCCCAACGACGGCTTTGAAAGACTCTGAAAAGCCTTGACCGAAAATAATCTGACCCCCAAATGCGAAAAATCCGCCCGGTGCTTGACAAACCCACGCACCGGGCGGTATTTATATCTTCTCTTCAATCTGCTTTACGCAGATTTTTTTATTTTCCGCGGTGAATTTCACCGTCATGCCCGCGAAGTCCATGGCGTATACCCTGTCGGGGTCGTGCTGGTATTTCGGGCGCGGGTCTTGCGCGAGGACGCCGATTAAGCCCTCGCGCTTATTCTGCGGCACAAGCGCCTCCAGCTCCGGCGGGATTTCCACCTCGGCCGAATCCGGCGGCGCGGCGGCAAAGCCGCATCGCGCCTCACTGTGCGCGTCGGCATAGGCGATGTAGGGCTTGATGTCGTATATCGGCGTGCCGTCGAGCATATCCGCCCCCGCGACGATGAGCACCGTGCCCTCGCCCTCGCGCGTCTCGATGCCGACAAGGCGCACACAGCTCAGCCCCAAGGCGTTCGGCCGAAACGGCGAGCGCGTGGCGAACACGCCCACGCGCTCATTCCCGCCGAGTCTCGGCGGGCGCACCGTGGGCGACCACTCGTCGCGCACACTCGCGGAAAACTGCCAAATCAGCCACAGATGGGAAAAGCCCTCAATGCCGCGCAGGGCGTCGGCATTGCGAAACTCCGGCGTGAACACCACGCGCGCTCTCAGCGCGTCCACCAGCCCCGACTGGCGCGGAATGCCGAACTTGTCCGTGAAATCGCTGCGTATATGCGCCACCGGGCGGATGACATGCTCTTGACTCATTCCCTCACCTCACAGCACGGCCATGGACAGGCCGTTGACCAGCATGTGCAGGAAAATCGGCGCCCATATGCTCTCGTGCCGCTCATAGCAGCGGCACAAAATCACCGTCGCGGGGATATACTGCACCGCGTACACCCACGCGCTCGCGTCGAGCGCGGTGTACCCCACCACGTGATAAAGCGAGAACAAAATCACGCTGATGATATACGCAAGCTTGACGCTGTGTCGGCGCAAGACGCCGAAAATCCCCGCGCGGAAAATAAGCTCCTCGGCAATCGGCGCGAGGAACACCGCCGCGGCGGTCATTGCGCCGCGCTCGGCGGCGGCGATTTCGGCCACTGCGCCGTTGTTGGGGTTGTCCGCATAGCCGAGCGCCGAAAGAATAAGCCCCATAATAACATTCGCCGCGAAAAGCGACACGAAGCTCCCCGCCACGCCGAAAATCGTGCCGAAGGGCGCGTCGCAGATGTTGTCAAAATCCCGCCGGAGAAAGCGCCCGGCGAAAACGAGCATATATACCGCGCCCACGGCGTAGAGGATGAGGTTCGCGCGCGCCTCGCTGAGCGCGCCGCTTTGGATAAGCCCCGCCAGGGGCATGGGCAAAAGCACAAAGTGAATCGGGATATAGGCGAAAACCGCGACGGCCTCCCACCTTTTAAGGGCGCTTGGGCGCAGTTCGGGGGTGCGTTGTTCTTCGTTCATGTCAGCCCCTCGCCTTTCTTTGCAGCTCGTACAGGAGATTCATCGCCTCGATGGGCGTGAGGGTGTTGAGGTCAACGGCAAGGAGCTTGTCGCGCACTTCGTCCGCGCCGATGTCGGCAAGGCTCATCTGCCCGGCGGCGTCACCGGCCGGGGCGGGAACATGACCCGCCGCGCCGTCGCTCTCCAGCTCTTTGAGATAGCCCTTGGCCTTTTGGATGACCGCCTCCGGCAGCCCCGCGAGCTTGGCGACCTCGATGCCGTAGCTGTCGTCCGCCGCGCCGCGCACTATTTTGCGCAGGAAAACCAGCGTCCCGCCCTGCTTTTTGGCCGTGATGTTATAGTTGCGCACACCGGCGAGCTCCCCCTCAAGGGCGGACAGCTCATGGTAGTGCGTGGCGAACATGGTCTTCGCGCCGAGGCGGCGCTTATCCGCGCAGTATTCGAGCACCGCGCGGGCGATGGCCATGCCGTCAAAGGTGCTCGTGCCGCGGCCGATTTCATCGAGAATGAGGAGCGAGGCGGACGTGGCGTGCTTTAATATATCCGCCATTTCGCTCATCTCCACCATGAAGGTCGAGCGGCCGGAGGCGAGGTCGTCGGACGCGCCGATGCGCGTAAAGACGCGGTCAACCACGCCGAGTGTCGCGCTCTTGGCCGGGACGAACGAGCCTATCTGCGCCATGAGCACGATGAGCGCGGTCTGGCGCATGTAAGTGGATTTACCGGCCATGTTGGGGCCGGTGACTATGGCGACGCGGTCATCCGCGTCGTTCAAAAACGTGTCGTTCGGGACGAAGAGCACGTCCTTCATGCTCTGCTCGACCACGGGGTGACGCCCCTCGACGATGGAGAGCGAGCGCGAGGCGTCCACTTCGGGCATGGTGTAGTTGTTGCGCACGGCCACCTCGGCCAGTGAGCACAGCGCGTCGAGCTGCGCCACGGCGTCGGCGCTGGCCTGAATGCGCTCGACATTGGCCGCCGCCATGTCGCGAAGCTCGGCAAAGAAGGTGTATTCCAGCTCGTTTATCTTTTCCCGCGCGGAGAGGAGGTTATTCTCCAGCTCTTTCAGCTCCGCGGTGAAATACCGCTCGTTGGACACCAGCGTCTGTTTTCTGATGTAATCCTCCGGGATGTTGGCCTCGCCCGCGGATTTGGGCACGTCGATGTAATAGCCGAACACGCGGTTATACCCGACCTTGAGCTTTTTGATGCCGGTGCGTTCGCGCTCGCGCGCTTCGAGTTGCTGCATGAGCTCGGCGCCGTTGTCGCGCATGGCGCGAAGTCTGTCCAGCTCCTCGGAATACCCCTTGCGGATGAAGCCGCCCTCGCGCACGGAAAACGGCGGGTCTTGGATGAGGCGCCTGTCAATCTCGCGGCGGAGGTCGGAGAGCGTGTCGAGCGCGCAGATGCGCTTGAGCTCAAGGCTTGTGAAATGCGCCAAAAGCTCTTGCAGGCGCGGCAAAACCGCCGCGCAGTCGGCGAGCGTCTTGACATCGCGCGCGCCCGCCGTGCCGTAGACACAACGGCCGACAAGCCGCTGCATGTCGCTCATCTCGCGCAGCGCTTCAATCAGCTCGCCGCGCGCGACGTTGTCGCGCGCAAGGTCGTTGACCGCGGCGAGGCGGCGCTTTATCGCCGCCACGGACAGCAGCGGCCGCTCCACCCACGCGCGGAGAAGGCGCGAGCCCATGGGCGTCTTGGTCTTGTCGAGCACCCAGAGGAGTGAGCCGCGCTTTTCCCCCGTGCGCAAGGCCTCGGTCAGCTCCAAGCTGCGCCGCGTCACCCAGTCGAGCTCCATGTACCGCCCGGTGTGGAACACATCGGGCTTTCTGATATGGTCGAGGTTGAATTTCTGCGTTTCGATGATGTAGTCCAAGAGTGCGCCCGCGGCGCACACGGCGGCGGGCGCATCGCCCAGCCCGCTCTCGTCAACGCTCGAATACCCGAACTGCTGGCACAGCAGCGCGGACGCGGGCATATACTCAAAGCGTTTCAGCCCCGCCTCCGGCATTGCGCCGAGCCTCTTGGTGACAAAGTCATATATCTCCGCATTCTCCTGCGCGCCGGCGGACAGCACCGCCTCGCGCGGGGCAAAGCGCCCCAGCTCGTTGATGAGGTGGGTGGGCGCGTCTTCAAAAAACGCGGAAAGGCAGAATTCGCCCGTGGAGATGTCGCAAAAGGCCGCGCCGCCCCCGTCCGGGCCGAGGTAGAGCGCGGCGATGTAGTTGCTGCGCTCGTCGACGAGCATGGAGCTTTCCGTCACCGTGCCGGGGGTGATGATGCGGATGACCTCGCGCTCGACCAAGCCCTTGGCCAGCGCCGGGTCCTCGGTCTGCTCGCATATCGCCACCTTGTACCCCTTGGCAATCAGCCGGGCGATGTACGCCTCCGCGCTGTGATACGGCACGCCGCACATCGGCGTGCGCTCGTCCGGGTTTTCCACGTTTCTGTCGCGCGTGGTCAGCGCGAGGTCAAGCTCGCGCGAGGCGATTTTCGCGTCGTCATCGAAAAGCTCGTAAAAATCGCCCAGCCGGAAAAACAGCAGGCAGTCTTCGTGCTCGCTTTTTATTTGGTTGTACTGCCGCTTCATCGGCGTAAGCTCTGCCATTTGATTATCCCGCCTTTGTCGAAATTTGTCGAAATATTTTTCCGATTATTTTTTATATGCGTGTCTGCGTGTCGAATTTTGTCGAACGCTTATTCAATCTCGCCGTAAAGTGCCCAGGTGTTGGAGCTTGTGATTTTCACGTTGATAAACTGCCCGATGAGCGTGGCGTCGCCATTGAGATGCACGAGGCGGCCGCCGTTTGTGCGGCTGGAGAGATTGTATTCGGCCTTGCCCGTCTCGCCGTCAACCAAAACGCGCACCGTCTTGCCCTCATACTCGCGGTGCTTTTCGCCGGAGATGCGGTTGGACACGTCCATAAGCCGGTCAAAGTGCCGCTGCTTTTCCTCGCGGGTATAGGGGTCTGCCATAGCGGCGGCGGGTGTGCCGACGCGCTTGGAATAGATAAAGGTGAACATCGCGTCATAGCGCACCTGCTCGACAAGGCTGATGGTGTCTTCAAATTCCTCCTCGGTCTCGCCCGGGAAGCCGACGATGATGTCCGTGGTGAGGACGAGATCGGGCATGTACGAGCGGGCAAG
Source organism: uncultured Oscillospiraceae bacterium (assembly GCA_964644305.1). Taxonomy (GTDB): domain Bacteria; phylum Bacillota; class Clostridia; order Oscillospirales; family Oscillospiraceae; genus Limivicinus. The sequence continues at coordinate 7,925 of CAZXVA010000035.1, read as the reverse complement.
CTCGACCTGTTGAATATACTTTTCACGCGTATAGCTGCGGTTCATGGCGCGCAGGACACGGTTGGAGCCGGACTGCACGGGCAGATGGAGCTGGTGGGCGCAGTGGGTGCACTCGCCCATGGTTTTGAAAAGCTTTTCGGTGGCGTCCTTGGGGTGGCTGGTCATGAAGCGGATGAGGTAATCGCCGGGGATTTTGTCAATTTCGCGGATGAGGTCGGCAAAGTCCACGTCAAGGCCGAGGTCGCGCCCGTAGGAGTTGACGTTTTGCCCCAAGAGCGTGATGTCCTTATACCCGGCCTCGATGAGCTCGCGCGCCTCGGCCACTACGTCCTCCGGCCGGCGCGAGCGCTCGCGCCCGCGGACATAGGGCACGATGCAGTACGTGCAGAAATTATTGCACCCGTACATTATCGAAAGCCAAGCCTTCACCCCGTCCGTGCGGCGCACGGGGATGCCCTCGGCCACCGCGCCGTCGGATTTCTCCGTGGCGAAAACGCGCTTGTGCCCCTCGTATGCGCGCATCAAAAGCTCCGGGAAGCGCCACAGCTCATGCGGGCCGAAGACGAGATCCACCACGGGGTAGGACATTTTTATTTTCTGCGCCATGTGCTCTTGCTGCACCATGCAGCCGCACACCGCGACAATCTGCCCCGGCTTTGCCTTTTTGGAGTGGTTGAGCGCGCCGACGTTGCCCAGCACGCGCATTTCGGCGTGCTCGCGCACGGCGCAGGTGTTCACCACGATGATGTCCGCCTCGAACTCATCCTCCGTGAACCCGCAGCCCATCTCCGCCAAGTACCCGCGCAGCTTTTCGCTGTCGGCCTCGTTTTGCTGGCAGCCGTAAGTGTCCACCATGGCGAGCGTGGTCACGCCCTCGCGCGCACGGCGCTCGGCAAATGCGCGGCAAATCTCTTCCTGTCGGCGAATTTCGCCCACGTCTATCACTTTTCTTTCGTAGCTCATCGTTCAAATCCTTAATAATCTAATTTCAGCTCTTTATTTTAACATAATCTCTATGGAATTTTCAATAAGTTTAATGTATAATATGAGTTCAAAAACCAATCCGAACAAAGGAACCTACATATATGGCAGTTATCAATATACTCTCCCCCCACGTGGCGGACATGATCGCCGCCGGCGAGGTGGTGGAGCGGCCGGCAAGCGTCATCAAGGAGCTGATGGAAAACTCCTTTGACGCCGGGGCGCGCAACATAAGCGTGGAGATACGCGGGGGCGGCGCGACCTACATCCGCGTGACGGACGACGGCTGCGGCATGGCGCCGGAGGACGCGGGCGTGGCGTTTTTGCGCCACGCGACGAGCAAGCTGGCCGATGAACACGGCCTGGAGGCCATATCCACCATGGGCTTTCGCGGCGAAGCGCTCGCCGCGATATCCGCCGTGTCGCACATCGAGCTGAGCACCCGCCGCCATGGCGACGACGAGGGCACGCGCGTCACCCTCACCGCCGGGGACATTCAGGACATGACCCCCTGTGGCTGCCCCGTCGGCACGACGATGGTCGTGCGCGACATATTCTTCAACACTCCCGCGCGATTGAAATTTTTGAAGTCCGACCGCAGTGAGGCCGGGGCTTGCACGAGCGCGGCACTTCGCTGCGCCCTTGGGCGGCCGGAGGTGTCCGTCCGCCTCATCCGCGACGGGGGCGAGGAGTTTTTCTCCCCCGGCGACGGGCGTATCGACTCCGCGATATACACCCTTTTGGGTCGCGAGCTGGCCACGAACATGCTGGAGGTCAAAAGCGAGGACGAGGGCATGAAGGTGACGGGGTTTGTCTCATCCCCGTCCGCCGGACGGGGCAGCCGCAGCGCGCAGTATTTTTACTGCAACGGGCGCTATATCCGCTCGCCGCTGCTGCAAAGCGCGGTGGAGCAGGCGTATAAGAACACGCTCCTCACCGGGCGCTTCCCGGCGTGTGTGCTGTATCTCGACCTTAGCTGCGCGAGCGTTGACGTCAATGTCCACCCCGCGAAAACCGAGATTAAATTTTCCTACGAGCGCAAGGTGTTCGACCTTGTTTATCACGCGGTGCTCGCCGCCCTGTCCGGCGAAGGCCGCACCGCCGCCATTGAGCTGTCCCCCGCGACCCGGCGCCTGGCCGACGCCGCGCGCCCCCGCTCGGCGGAACGCTCCGCCGAGCTGCCCGCAGCGCCGATTCCGACCCCGGCACGCCCGGCGCCCGGCGCGCCCGCAGGCGCGCACGGCCGCACCGCCGCCCCCGCGCCGAACCTCACTGCCACCGCGCCCACGGCGCGCGCGGATTTTTACAAATCCATGTCGGCAGAGGAGTTCCGCCGCGGCTATGCCGACGGCGGACGGAAAGATGCACCCCGTGCCGATTTCGGCGCGGCCGTCGCGCCGAGGGCGGGCGAGCTGACCCTGCGCGCCCCGGACGCGCCGTACCAGACGCGCCTTGACCTAAATATTTCCGAAAATTCGACGCATATCGACAACAAATCACCCACTTCGACGGAGTATTCGCCGAAATTTGACCTGCAGAGTGTTGAAAACTCTGTTCAAAATGTTGAAAATTCGCCTACAATCGACTACAAGATAGTCGGCGAGGCGATGAAGACCTATATCATCGTCGAGTGCGGCGACGAGCTTGTTTTCATCGACAAGCACGCCGCGCATGAGCGCATGATATTCGACCGGCTGAAAGCGCAAAAGCGCGAGATAATGAGCCAGCAGCTCCTCACCCCCGTCACGCTCCGCCCCGGCGCGGAGAACGCCGAGATTATCGACGCCAACGCCCCGCTTTTTGCCGAGCTGGGCTTCGAGCTGGAGCGCTTCGGCGAGGACGCGTTTATCCTGCGCGCCCTCCCGGCGGACATGCTCGCCTCCGACGGGGAGAGCGCCGTCGAAGAGCTTTGCGACAAAATTCGACACCGCTCCGCCCCCGACGCGCAGAGCGCGCGCGATGAGCTTTTGCACACCGTGGCCTGCAAGGCCGCCATCAAGGCCGGCTGGGACAATGACCCCAAGGAGCTTGCGCGCGTGGCCGAGGCGGTGCTCTCCGGGCGCGTGAAATACTGCCCGCACGGCCGCCCCGTCTCCGTCACGGTGACGCACCGCGACCTTGACAAGCTTTTCAAGAGGATAGTATGACGAAAAAGGTTGTAGTAATCGCCGGGCCCACCGCCTCCGGCAAGACGGCGCTCTCCGTCGCGCTTGCGCGCGAGCTGGGCGGCGAGGTCGTCTCGGCGGATTCCATGCAGGTTTACCGCGGCATGGACATCGGCACGGCCAAGGCCACCGCGCAAGAGCGCGCGGGCATACCCCACCACATGCTCGACGTGGCCGACCCGCGCGCGCCCTACTCCGTGGCGCAATATGTCGAGGACGCGGCCGAGTGCTGTGAGGATATCCTCTCGCGCGGCCACGTGCCCATAATCGCGGGCGGCACGGGGCTTTATATCGACTCGCTCCTCTCCGCGCGCGACTTTGCCGAAACCGACGAAAGCCGCGCCGTGCGCGCGCGGCTTCAAGCGGAGTACGCCGCCCTCGGCGGCGAGGCCATGCTCGCGCGCTTAGCCGCCGTTGACGGCGACAGGGCGGCGAAGCTCGCCGCCAATGACGCGCGGCGCATCATCCGCGCGTTGGAAATTTATGAGCTGACGGGCGAAACGGCCACCGCGCACGATGAGCGCACCCGCGCCCTCCCGCCGCGCTATGACGCGGCGCGGATAGTGCTCAACTATAAAGACCGCGCGGATTTGTACGCGCGCATTGATGCGCGCGTTGACGAGATGGCCGCGCGCGGGCTTTTTGACGAGGTTGAGCGCCTTTTGTCGAACGGTGTCGACCGCGACAGCACCGCCATGCAGGCCATCGGGTATAAAGAGGCCGCGCTCGCCCTGGCGGGCGAGATGACGCGCGAGGAGGCGCTTGACCGGATTAAGCTCGCCTCGCGCCGCTATGCCAAGCGGCAGCTGACGTGGTTTCGCCGCTGGGCGGGGGCAAAGTGGATAGAGTGGGACGGCGCGCCGGATTTATTTCGCGCCCGACAGCTTTCGACGGATTTTATCCGCAACTGCGGTATATCATAGCTCCGAGGCGTGGCGACGCGCCGAAACTACATAAGAGGCGTCCGTTTTTATCGACGCTTCGAGAAAAGGAGCAAGACAAAATGCAGAAACCGCAGTATCTTCAGGACATTTATCTCAACCGGCTCAGACGCGACGGCGCGGTCGTCACCATGTTTTTGATGAACGGCTTTCAGATGCACGGGGTGATTCGCGGCTTTGACGGGTTCACCGTCGTGCTGGAGGCCGACGGCAGGCAGCAGCTTATCTATAAGCATGCCATCTCCACCATCGTGCCGCCGCGCACCATGGAGCTTGACCCAATCGAGCCTATTGAGGCATAAACCGCGCCGCGCGCCTTTCGCGCGGCAAAAAGGGGTAAAGATATGAGCAGCATAGCCGAAAATTTGGCCGAGGCGCGGCGCAATGTCGCCGAGGCCGCCGCGCGCGCCGGGCGGCGCGGCGATGACATTCTCCTCCTCGGCGCGACGAAGATGAACGATGCCTCGCGCGTGCGCGAGGCCATCGCCGCGGGGCTGACCGCCTGCGGCGAAAACCGCGTGCAGGAGCTTGTGGAGAAAAAGGCGCAGGGCGCGTATGACGGCGCCGAGCTGCACTTCATCGGGCATTTGCAAAAAAACAAGGTCAAATACATCGTCGGCGAGGTCGCGCTCATTCACGGGGTGGACAGCGTCCCCCTCATGCGCGAAATTGACCGCGCGGCCGAAAAGCGCGGCGTTGTGCAGGACGTTTTGCTGGAGATTAACATCGCGCGCGAGGCGTCGAAATCCGGCTTTGCGCCGGAGGATTTGCCCGCCGCGCTCGACGCGGCGGCCTCCTGCGAGGGCATTTTCGTGCGCGGATTGATGGCCATACCCCCGATTTGCGCCACCGGCGAAGAAAATCGGCCATATTTTGACGCTCTGAGACAGCTTTTTGTTGACAATAGCGAAAAAAAATACGATAATGTATATATGGACTTTCTGTCCATGGGCATGAGCGGGGATTATACCACCGCCATCGAGTGCGGGGCGAACATCGTCCGCCTCGGCACTGCCATATTCGGCGCGCGCGATTATTCCAAGTGACGCCGCGCCCCCGGCCGCGGGTCACTCCCGCGCTTGACCCGCCGGGCACTACATAGATTATTATTTCACGGAGGCACATCACGTCATGGGTTTCATGGACGAATTGAGAAAGCTTACGCAGCCTTACGACGACGAGGACGATTTTTTCGAGGGTGCGGATTTGCAATACAAGCCCAAGGAGGCCGCAGCACCCGCGGCCGCCGCGCCCACGCGCGAGCAGGCTCTTTTTGAAAGCTCGTTTGCCGGCGGCGACGATGCCGCCGAGGCTCAGCCCGCCGCGCAAGCCCCCCGCCGCCCGATGCCGAAGCAGGCAAAGCCCGCGCCCAAGGCCGCCTTTGCCAAGGCTCAGCCCCCTCAGGCGTTTCAGCCCGCCCCGCAGGGCGACGGCAGCCTTTTCGGCAACCTCGGCAAAAAGCAGCCCGCCGCGCCCAAGCAAAGCCGCGTCAACTTCGGCGGCAAAGAATCTCAGGTCATACTCTTCTCCCCCAAGTCCTTTGATGAGGCCGGGGAGATAGTAGAGCATATACGCACAGGGCGTTCGGTCGTCATGACGCTGGAGGGTCTGCCCACGGACACCGCGCGGCGGCTGCTCGACTTCATTTCCGGCATTGCCTACGCCCTGTCCGGCAAAATCACCCCCGTTTCCGCAAAGACCTACTTTGTCACGCCGCAGAATGTTGACATACTCGGCGCGCAAAGCGACGGTGCCGTCACCGACGGCCAGTATTTCTGATAGCTTACCCAATACATTAGAAAAGGAGAAAAAGTTATGATTACTGCTCAGGATATTCGTGAAAAGGCGTTTGAAAAGATGCGAATAGGCGGATACGACACCGCCGCCGTTGATGATTTTCTCGACGAAATAGCGGACGATTTGACCGCATGCCAAAAGGAAAACACCGTGCTCAAAAGCAAGATGAAGGTGCTTGTGAGCAAGATTGAGGAATACCGCGCCAATGAAGAGGCGCTGAACATGGCCGTCCTCTCCGCGCAGAAGCTGGCCGTGCAGATCGAAAACGAGGCGCGCGAGCGCGCCGCGGCGATGATCGCCGACGCCGACGCCAAGGCCAAGGCGCGCATAGGCGGCATTGAGGACGAGGCCGCCGCCGCCGAGAAAAAGCTCGAAGACGCCAAGGCCGCAACCGAAAAGTTCTTCGACGCGGCAAAGGCGCTGTGCGCCACCCAGCTGCGCAATCTCGACGCGATATCCTCCGGGCTGACCCCCGCGCCCGCCGCTCCGGCCGCCCCCAAAGCGCCCAAGGCGCCCAAGGTCGAGGAAGAAAGCGTTGAAGACGCCGTGCGCAGCATCGAGGAGTCCGTCTCCAAGATTAAGCCGGAGCCGCAGGTCGACATTGACCTTTCCTCCGCCATGAAGACCCCTTCCAAGCCCAAAAAGCCCGTTGACCGCACTCAGACCTTCACCCTCTGAGTTCATGCCGGATGACTGTGTATCGGGGCGCGCGGCCACGCTCGCCCCGGTGCGGTTTTATCGGCCCATTCTATATAGAGACACAGGAGTATTAAACGAAAATGGCACAGGATTTTAACTCTACACTCAATCTGCCGAAAACCGACTTTCCCATGCGCGCGGGTCTGCCCAAGCGCGAGCCGGAGATGCTCTCCCACTGGCAGGAGCTTGACATCTACAACGAGATGCTCAAAAAGAACGAGGGTCACCCCCGTTTCAACCTTCACGACGGCCCTCCCTTCTCCAATGGCGACATTCACATGGGTCACGCGCTGAATAAATGCATCAAAGACTTCATCACCCGCTCTTACGCCATGCGCGGGTATTACACCCCCTATATCCCCGGCTGGGACAACCACGGCATGCCCATCGAAAGCGCCATTATCAAAGAGCAGCGCCTCAACCACAAGGCCATGAGCGTGGCCGACTTCCGTTCGGCCTGTGAGGCCTATGCCGAAAAGTACGTTCAGCGGCAGATGGACGGGTTCAAGCGCCTTGGCGTCATCGGCGACTGGGAGCACCCGTACAAGACCATGAGCCGCGGCTTCGAGGCGGATGAAATCCGCATCTTCGGCAAGATGTATCAAAACGGCCATATCTATAAGGGCTTGAAGCCCGTTTACTGGTGCGCCAAGGACGAAACCGCCCTCGCCGAGGCCGAAATCGAATACCGCGACGACCCCTGCACCACGGTTTACGTCAAGTTCCCCATGCGCGACGATTTGGGAAAGCTCTCCCACATTGACCATTCCAAGCTCTTCTTCGTCATCTGGACGACGACCATTTGGACTCTCCCCGGCAACCTCGCCATCGCGATGAATCCGAGAGAGCAATATGCCCTTGTCAAGGCTCCCAACGGCGAGATTTACATCATGGCCGAGGCGCTGACCGAGAAGGTCATGGGCATGGGCGGCTTCGAGGAATATGAAATCATCGAAACGCACGAGGGCGCGTTCTTTGAAAACATGCTCGCGCAGCACCCGTTCATCGACAAGACCTCGCGCCTGCTGCTGGCCGATTACGTCACCATGGACTCCGGCACCGGCTGCGTCCACACCGCGCCCGGCTTCGGCGCAGATGACTATCAGACCTGCCTGCGCTACGGCATTGAGATGGTCGTGCCCGTGGACGACCAGGGTCGCCACACCGATTACGCCGGCAAGTATGCCGGCATGACCACCGAGGAATCCAACCCCGTCATCCTCGCGGATATGAAGGAGAGCGGCATGCTCTTCGCCTCCGAGGAAATCGTCCACTCCTACCCGCACTGCTGGCGCTGCAAGAGCCCGATTATCTTCCGCGCCACGCCGCAGTGGTTCTGCTC
>CAZXVA010000034.1:0-21707 GCA_964644305.1 uncultured Oscillospiraceae bacterium | reverse complement strand
TAGCTTTCATACCCCGGCAAGTCAAGCTCAACCTGCCCTGCCTGAAGCTTGGTCTCCTGCAGGCACACAAAGTCCGCGTCGAAGCTCCAGAAAATTTCCTCAAAGCCTTTTTTTATGACGGCGCGAAGGCCGTTAACGTTCCATGAAATAAACCTCATTTTTCATCTCCGTTGTGTGCCTCGCGGCTTTCCTGCGCGCCGCGCGCGTCGTTGAGGGAGGCGTTGCGCAGTCTGGGCACTTCACCCGCGGCGGTGGTGAGCGTGGCGGCGGTGCGCCGCGCGACGACGCGGTTTATTTTCAGCCCCTCGGCGTAGAACTTGGCCTCATAGTCCGTCATCACGCCGACAGGGCCGTTGGCATGCAAATCGTGCGTCAGCTCCTCCAGCGCCCAGCCCTCGGCCTCAAACTGCTCCAGCGACCAGTCGAACAGCGGGGTGTTGTCGGTTTTGAAATGAATCTCCCCGCCCACGGGCAGCACATCGGCATACCGGCGCAGAAACGCCGGGGCGGTCAGGCGCAGCTTCGCATCGCGGCTTTTCGGCCAGGGGTCGCAGAAGTTGATGTATATGCGCGCAGCCTCGCCGGGGGCGAGAATCGTGTTGAGCGCGGCGGCGTCCCCGTCGATGAAGCGGACGTTTTCAAGCCCCCGCTCGCTCACGCGCTCCATCGCGATTATCATCGCGTCCGGCACCTTTTCCACGGCCAGCAGCAGCGTCTTCGGCGCGGCGGCGGCGGTGTCCGCCGTGAAGCGCCCCTTGCCGCAGCCGAGCTCCACGTGCATTTCGTCGTGACCGGCAAAGTCGGCGAGCCACTGCCCGCGATGCGCCGCGCCGTCGGATATCATCAGCTCCGCGCACTTTTCCATGCGCGGGGCGAGGTTGTGTCTTTTTCTCATTCTCATAAGGGTCAATTCTCCGAATTTGATTATCTAAAATGTTATTTTACCACAGCGCGCGCAAAACATCAACGAGGAAATGTTTAATTTCGCCCCGCCGGGTTTGATAAACGCGGCGGGGTGTGATATACTGTCGTCAGCAGTTTCAAAAAGGAGCCGAAAAGATGGCCAATGTGATTGAAATACATGATTTTGACGCGCCGGAGCTGGACATTTACGCGCGCCTGACGGAAAACCAGCTCGTCAACCGCGCCCACCCGGAGGATGCGCTTTTCGTGGCGGAAAGCCCGGTGGTGATAGGCCGCGCGCTCGACGCGGGCTGTGTGCCGGTGTCGTTTTTGATGGAGACGAAGCACGTTGACGGCAAGGGCGCCGAGCTCATCGCCCGCGCGGGGGACGTCCCGGTATATGCCGCGCCGCTCGACGTGCTCACGCGCCTGACGGGCTTTCACCTCACACGCGGCATGCTCTGCGCCATGCGCCGCCCGGCGCTGCCCACGGCGGAGGTGCTGTGCCGCGACGCCGCGCGCGTGGCCGTGCTGGAAAACGTGATGAACCCGACGAACATCGGCGCGATTTTCCGCTCCGCCGCCGCGCTGGGCATGGACGCGGTGCTGTTGACCAGTGCCGGGAGTGACCCGCTTTATCGCCGCGCCGTCCGCGTGAGCATGGGCACGGTGTTCCAGATTCCGTGGACGTATCTGCCCGACGATGTCCCGTACACCGACACTCTCCGCGCCCTCGGCTTCAAAACGGCGGCGATGGCGCTGCGCGAGGATTCGCTCAGCATTGACGACGCCCGCCTTGCCGAGGTGGACAAGCTCGCCGTAGTCCTCGGCACCGAGGGCGACGGCCTTGCCGACGCCACTATCGCCCACTGCGATTACACCGTGCGCATCCCCATGTCCCACGGCGTCGACTCGCTCAACGTCGCCGCCGCCAGCGCCGTGGCGTTCTATCAGCTTGGCAGAAGAAAACAGACTTAATTATGATAATAATGCCGCGCCGTGAATTTCCCACGGCGCGGCGGTATTTGTTAATGCTCAATTACACGTTGGCATACATTTTGCTGTAATAGTCCAAATAATCGCCGGAGACGATATGCTCGACCCAGGGCTTATTATGAAGATACCACTCGATGGTTTCCTGCATGCCGCGTTGGAAGGTGTATTCCGGTGCCCAACCGAGGGTGGAGGTTATCTTGGTGTTGTCGATGGCATAGCGTCTGTCGTGCCCGGGGCGATCCTGCACGTGGCGGATGAGGCTTGCGGGCTTATCAAGCTCGGATAGTATGAGCTCGATAATTTCGATGTTTGCCCGCTCGTTGTTGCCGCCGATGTTGTAAACCTCGCCGCGCACACCCTTTTTCAGCACCGTGCGAATCGCGGCGCAATGATCGTGCACATGCAGCCAGTCGCGAATCTGCATGCCGTCGCCGTAGACGGGGAGCTCGCGGTCATTCTGCGCGTTGTGCAGCATGAGCGGGATGAGCTTTTCAGGGAACTGATACGGCCCGTAGTTATTCGAGCAGCGCGTGATGTTCACGGGCATGCCGTAGGTGTTATGGTATGCGCGCACGACCAAATCCGCGCTCGCCTTTGAGGCCGAATACGGGGAGTTGGGAGCAATGGGTGTGGTCTCTGTGAACATGCCGGTTTTCCCAAGCGCGCCGTAAACCTCGTCCGTGGATACTTGCAGATACACCACGCCCTCGCGGTATTCGCGGGAATACTTGTTGTCGGGGTCAAGCTTCCAGTGGCGTTTGGCAGCGTCGAGCAGGGTCTGCGTGCCGACGATGTTTGTGGTGAGGAATATTTCAGGCTCGACAATGCTGCGATCAACATGGCTTTCCGCCGCAAAGTGCACCACCGTGTCAAAATCGTACTTTTCAAAAAGCTCGGCCACGAGCTTTTTGTCGCGTATGTCGCCGTGGACAAAGGTATAGCGTTTGTCGTTTTGAACGAGGATAAGGTTTTCGAGGTTTCCGGCGTAGGTCAACAAGTCAAGGTTGACCAGCGCTTCAAGCTCGCTTTCCTCGCGCAGAATATACTGGACGAAGTTTGCGCCGATGAAGCCCGCGCCGCCTGTGACAAGCATCCTTTTCATATTTCACCCTCCGCAATGCGTTTGAGATATTGGCCGTACTCGGTTTTGAGCATGGGTGCGGCGAGGGCGGACAGATCCTCGGCGGTGATATAGCCCATGCGGTAGGCGATTTCTTCGATGCAGGCGATGTACATGCCCTGGCGCGACTGCACTATCTGCACAAAGTTTGCCGCCGCGAGAAGATTTTCGTGCGTGCCGGTGTCAAGCCACGCAAGGCCGCGGCCGAAAAGCTTCACCTTCAGCTTGCCGCGGCGGAGGTACTCGTTGTTCACCGCCGTGATTTCAAGCTCGCCGCGCACGGAGGGCGTGACGCCCTTGGCGATGGAGACAACGTCGTTGTCGTAAAAATACAGCCCCGGCACAACGTAATTTGACTTCGGATGCTCCGGCTTTTCCTCGATGGCGACGACGTTGTGCTCATCGTCAAACTCCACCACGCCCAGCCCCTTCGGGTTGGGCATGTAATAGCCGAATATGACCGCGCCCTCGGTGAGCTTGGCCGCATCCTTCACGCCGATGCTTATCCCGCCGCCGTGGAAGATATTGTCCCCCAAGATGAGGCAGACGCTGTCATCGCCGATGAACTCCTCGCCGATGATGAACGCCTCGGCAATGCCGCGCGGCGCTTCCTGCACGGCGTAGCTCATTTCGAGGCCGAGACTGTGCCCGTCGCCGAAAAGCTCTTTGAACGCACCGATGTCGCGCGCGGTGGAGATTATCAAAATCTCGCGTATCCCCGCCAGCATCAGCACCGACAGGGGGTAGTATATCATGGGCTTGTCGTATATGGGCAAAAGCTGCTTGGAGACCGAGCGCGTTATCGGATAAAGGCGGGAGCCTGTGCCCCCCGCGAGAATGATTCCCTTCATGTCGCATGTCCTTTCATCGTTTTCTCGTTTCGTTGCCCCCATTATAGCCCATCCCCGCCGCCAAATCAAGCAAAAAGGGCATAATATACCGCACAGCGCGCGCAAGGCAAGAACAAACTGTGAACAAAAAATTCCTTTGCTTGTACAAAACGGGCAATTGTGCTATAATTTGAGTTTAGAATAATTAAGCACACGGAGGCAAAACCATGACGAGAATAGACATTTTTTCCGGCTTCCTCGGCGCGGGCAAGACCACGCTCATCCGCAAGCTCATCGCGGAAGCCTACAAGGGCGAAAAGCTTGTATTGATAGAAAACGAATTCGGCGAAATCGCCATTGACGGCGGCTTTTTGAAGGACGCGGGCGTGGAGATCACGGAGATGAACTCCGGGTGCATCTGCTGCACGCTCGTGGGCGACTTTGAAAAGGCACTGAAAAAGGTGATGGACGATTATGCGCCCGACCGCATTATCATCGAGCCCTCCGGCGTGGGCAAGCTCAGCGACGTGGCGCATGCCGTGGAAAAGGTCGAGGGCGCGGTTATAGGCGCGAAGGTGACGGTTGTGGACGCGGGCAAGTGCCGCATGTACATGCGCAACTTCGGCGAGTTTTTCAACGACCAGGTTGAAAATGCCGACCTCATCGTCATGAGCCGCACCGACACCGCGCCGGAGAGCAAGATACTCGCCGCGACCGAGCTTTTGCGCAAGCTCAACCCCACCGCAAGCCTCATCTCCACCCCGTGGGCAAAACTCGACGGCGCGCAGATAACGTCCGCCATGGACGGCAACGCCCTCAAGGCCGAGATGGAGCACATGGAGCACGAGGCGCATGAGCACCACCATCACCACGACCACGATGAGCACGAATGCCACCACGACCATGACCACCATGAACACGACGAGCACTGCACCTGCGGCTGCCACGACCATGACCATGACGAGCACGAGCATCACCATGACCACGAGTGCCACCATGACCATGAGCATGAGCACGATGAACACTGCACCTGCGGCTGCCATGACCACGACCATGACCATGAGCACGGCCACCACCATCATCACGCCGACGAGGTGTTCACCAGCTGGGGCACTGAGACGCCCAAGAAATTTGACCAGGCCGGAATCCGCGCCATGCTCGACGAGCTTTCCGACAGCGAGAAATACGGCACGATACTGCGCGCCAAGGGCTTTGTCGACGCAAACGACGGCGAGTGGATTTACTTTGACTATGTCCCCGGTGAGGCGGACGTCCGCCGCGGCGGCGCGGCCGTCACGGGCAGACTGTGCGTTATAGGCTCGAAGCTCAACGAGTCGGCATTGAAGGAGCTGTTTGGCCTTGATTAAGAAAAAAGACGTGCCCGTATACCTGTTCACAGGCTTTTTGGAGGGCGGCAAAACCAAGTTCATTCAGGAAACGCTGGAGGACAAGCGCTTTTGCAACGGCGAAAAGACGCTGCTTTTGGTGTGCGAGCTGGGCGAGGAGGAGTATGAGCCCGACCAGTTTGCCGACAAGAGCGTGTATATCCACGAGGTTGAAAGTCAGGATGAGCTCACGGTCGAAAACCTCAGCGCGTGGCTCGCCGAGCACGACGCCGAGCGCGTTGTGATCGAATACAACGGCATGTGGCTGCTCGACGCGCTTTACAGCGCGATGCCGGAGGGCTGGATGGTGTATCAGGAGTTCATGTTCGCCGATGCCGGAACGTTTTTGACCTACAACGCCAACATGCGTCAGCTGGTTTATGATAAGCTCAAAAGCTGTGAGCTGGTGATATTCAACCGCTTCACCCCCGCGATGGACAAGATGGAGTTTCACAAGGTCGTGCGCGCCATTTCCCGCCGCACGGACATCGCTTATGAATCCCCCGACGGCAAGGTGGCTTATGATGAAATCGTCGACCCCCTGCCCTTTGACCTCGACGCGCCCATTGTCGAAATCGGCGATGACGATTTTGCCGAGTGGTATCGCGACTTGTCCGAAGAGCCGAAAAAGTACGCGGGGAAAACGGTGCGCTTCAAATGCCGCGCACTGCGCCGCAAGAAGATGCCGCCGCACAGCTTCATCGTCGGGCGGCACGTGATGACCTGCTGCGTGGAGGACATTCAGTTTGCCGGGCTTGTGTGCGATTGGGACGATGCAGACACCGTCGAGGACGACACCTGGATGATTCTCACCGCGCGCGTGGAAATCAAGTTCCACCGCGCCTACTCCCACAAAGGCCCTGTGATGATGTACGTCTCCTCTGAGGACTGCCAAGCCCCGGAGCAGCCCGTTGCCACGTTCTATTGATTCATTATAATAAGGTTAGCCCATGCAGCTAACCTTATTTTTATACTACATACCGGAGAACACTATGAAATACAAATGCCTCGTTTTCGACCACGATGACACCGTCGTCGACAGCACCGCCACCATTCACTATCCCTGCTTCGTCGAATATACTCGCACGCGCTACCCCGGCAAGGAATGCACGCTGGAGGAATACTTCGTCAAGAACTTCGACCCCGGCTTTTTGGAGTTCTGCCGCGACGAATACGGCATGGACGACGCCGCCCTTGCCGATGAGACCGAGTACTGGCGCGCGTGGGTCAATAACCACATCCCCACGGCCTACCCCGGCATGAAAGAGCTCATGGAGCGCCAGCGCGCCGAGGGCGGCCTCATCTGCGTGGTGTCGCACTCCTTTGACTTCAACATTCTCCGCGATTACGAGAAAAACGGCCTGCCCACGCCCGACGCGGTTTACGGCTGGGAGCGCCCGCTCAGCGAGCGCAAGCCCAGCCCCTTCCCCTTGGAGGACATCATGCGCCGCTTTGGCCTCACCCCCGATGAGCTGTTGATGGTGGATGATCTCAAGCCGGGATACGACATGGCCGTCAAGTGCGGCGTGGACTTTGCCGCCGTCGGCTGGAGCAGCGACGTGCCGCAAATTGAGCGCTTCATGCGTCAAAACTGCCCTAACTACTTCAAATCTGTCTCGGCCTTTGCAGATTTCCTTCAAAATTGACGCGCGCCGCGCTCTTTTGGTTGACACTGAGCGTTAAATTGTATATAGTATAGTTAATTGCTTTAAATAAGCGAAGAAAAAGAAACAGAGGTTATCAGGAAGGAAAGAAACATGGAAAAACGATATGGACTTCCGACCGCCATCGCCATGGTCATCGGCATTGTCATCGGCTCCGGCGTTTTCATCAAAGGCGGCAAGGTGCTTTCTCTCACCGGCGGCGACATGACCAAGGCCGTGCTCGTCGTGGCCATCGTCGGCCTTATGTGCATTATATGCTCCCTCGTCTTTGCGGAGCTGGGCGCGCGCTATGAAAAGGTCAACGGCGTGGTCGACTATGCCGAGGTCGCCCTCGGCCCCACGTACGCTTATTACGTCGGTTGGTTTTTGAACACGATATACTACCCCTCCCTCGCGGCAACGCTCGCTTTCTTTGCGGCAGTGTTCGCCTGCCCCTTGTTCGGCGTTCAGGCGCTGGATTTCTCCACCGGCATCATCAGCATGGAGGCCATCGGCCTCGGCGCGGGCTTTTTGATGATGGGCTACGGCATCAACAGCCTCAGCCCGAAGCTCGCCGGCAAGCTGCAGGTGTCCATGACGGTCATCAAGCTCGTCCCGCTCATTCTCATGGGCGTGGTGGGCACGATTGTTGGCCTCTCCAACGGCGCAACGGCAAGTGTCTTGGCCGAGGGTGCGCGCCTCAATGCCGAGTCCGGCAACGGCTTCTCCGGCATTTTCGCGGGCGTGACGGCGTTTGCCTTTGCCTACGAGGGTTGGATTATCGCCACCAGTATCAACTCCGAGCTGCACAACGCGAAAAAGAATCTCCCTCTCGCTCTCATCATCGGTGCGTTCACCTGCGTGGTCATTTATTCGCTGTACATTTTCTCCATGAGCTCTGTAGGCAGTGTTGAGACCATCATCGGCACGTGGCCGCTGGGTGAAAACCTCCCGCGCATCGCGTTTTCCAACATCTTCGGCAATGCCGTCGGCACGATAGTTTACGTGTTCGTGTGCATCGCCTGCCTCGGCACGATGAACGGCCTCATCATGGGCTCTTGCCGCGGCATGTACTCCATTTCCGCGCGCGGCATGGGTCCCCGCCCGGAGTTTTACGGCGACATCGACGATCAAAACGGCTTCGTCATCAAGTCCGGCCTCGTCGGGCTTATCATGGGCGGCTTCTGGTATGCGTGGATCACGATACTTTGGATGCGCGGGCCGGACTTCTTCGGCGGCGTGCATGACTGCATGTGGATCGGCTGGGAACCCGACGAAATCAGCATCATCAACCTTTACGCCATGTATATCCCCATGTTCATCGCGCTCATGGTCAAGGGCAAGGATCTCGGCTTTGTCAAGCGCTATCTCCTCCCCGGCCTCGGCGTGCTGTGCTGCGTGTTCATGGTGTACTGCTGCTGGGTCGGCAAGGGCTACCAGCAGGTCTGCGGCTACCTCATCTTCTTTGCGATAGTCATGTTCATCGGCTACCTCCTCAAAGGCAAGAAAAAGGCCGCCGAAGAGTGATAATATAATAGAATAGTTTAATCCCGGCGGGCATGTGCCCGTCGGGATTTTTGTCTGTTTTCAGTTTTCCTGCACCTTGTAGCCGAGATCGCGCAAAGCCTTCAGCACGGCCTCGCCGTGGGCTTCGCCCGCGACCTCGCAGGCGATGTGCACGGTGGTCTCGTTGGGATTGAGGCCGAGGCGGAGCTTGTCATGCTCGACGGTGAGTATGTTGGCGCGCGCGGCGGCGATGACGTCCAGCATGCGCACAAGGCTGCCCGGTTTATCCAGCAGCGTGGCGGTGAACTTAATGCGGCGATGGCGCGCCACCAAGCCCTGCTCGATGATGCACTGGACGAAGCTGACGTCGATATTGCCGCCGGAGAGGAGGCACACCACGCGCTTGCCCGCGATGTCGAGCTTGCCGCTCAACACGGCGGCCAGGGGCGTCGCCCCGGCAGGCTCGACGATTTGCTTTGAGCGCTCCATCAGCTGCAAAATCGCGTCGGAAATCTCCAAGTCCGAAACCGTCACCACGCCGTCGGCATAGCGGGAGATGAGCTCCACCGTGATGTCGCCTGGGGCTTTGACGGCGATGCCGTCGGCGATTGTGGAGGCGCTGTCGGTCGTGACGAGATGCCCGGCGGCAAAGCTTTGCGCCACGGCGTCTGCGCCCTCGGCCTGCACGCCGTACACTTTTATGCCGGGCTTGAGCTTTTTGGCCGCCGTGGCCACACCGGCCAGCAGCCCGCCCCCTCCGGCCGGGACGATGATGACGTCCGTCTCCGGGAGCTGTTCGAGAATCTCTCCGGAGAGTGTGCCCTGCCCGGTGATGACCTCCACGTCGTTATACGGGTGCAAAAACTTCGCGCCCTCGTCGCGGCAAATGCGGCAGGCCTCGGCATACGCGTCGTCATAGCAGCTCCCCGCGAGCACCACGCGCGCGCCATAGCCCTCCGTGGCCTTGACCTTGGCAATCGGCGCGGCCTCGGGCATGACTATCGTCGCGGGAATCCCGGCCATTTTGGCCGCATAAGCCACGCCCTGCGCGTGGTTGCCCGCAGACGAGGCCACCACCGGGCAGCGCTCACCCCGTTCGAGCATGGAGAAAATTTTGTTGCTCGCCCCGCGCAGCTTGAACGCGCCGGTTTTCTGGCGGTTTTCGCATTTGAGATATATCTCCGCCCCGGTCATGGCGGAAAACGTGGCCGAGTGCTCAAGCTCCGTGCGGTGAATCACATGCGCAATCCGCCCCGCCGCCGCTTCAAATTCATTCAAGGCGATGTCCATAATAATCGCTCCTTTATTCGCGTTTACACATTCCTGTCGAATTATACACCCACCGGAGTGAGAAGAAAAGCGTAAATTTTATAATCCAATGCAAAAAATCGCATGATACAAAAAACGCCGGGGCGGCTTGGCCGTCCCGGCTTGAAAGAAGAAAAAGGGAAAGATTATTGTTATATTAACTGCGCATGAGGCGGACATCGTCGTCGGCGATGAAGAACAGGGCGAGGGCGCCGGGGCCGACGTGAGAGCCGGTGACGGGTTCATACTCGACAGTGAGTATCTCGCGCGGGGGACGGTTTTTGTTGAGGAGGGAGACGAGATACTCCGCGTCCTCGCGGCAGCCGGCCTGCGCGATGCCGACAAGCTGCTTCTCCGGCTCGACGGCGTGCTCGTCAAAGCGCTCGGCCAAGGTCTCGATGGCGCGCTTTCTGCCGCGGAGCTTGGCGATGGAGATAATCTGGCCGTTTTCGTTGCCGATGAGAAGGGGCTTTATATGAAGCACCGTGCCCACAACGGCGGAAATGTTGGACAGGCGGCCGCCGCGGCGAAGGTGCATGAGATCATCCACCGTGAACACCTGGCACATGCGCTTGCACATCAGATTCAGCTCTTCCACGGCGCGCATAAGCTCAACGCCCGCGTCGCGAAGCTCCGCCGCGCGAAGCGCGACCAAGCCCTCGCCGAGGGACGCGCCCAGCGTGTCAATGACCTGCACGGAGCGCTGGGGGTACTGCTCTTTCAGCTCTTCGGCGGCGATGCGCGCACTGTTGCACGAGCCGCTGATGCCGCCGGACATGCTGACAAACAGCACGTCGTTCCCGGCCTCAAGGGAGGGGGCAAAGGTGTCCATATAATGCTGGGGCGGGATCTGCGCCGTGGTGACGGCGAGGCCGCCGCGAATAGTGGCGTAAAACTTATCTCCGTCGAATTCGGCAGTATCGAGGCAGGTGTGCTCCTCGCCCTCGTACATATATTTGAATGCGATGACCTTTATATCGCGCTCTTTGAGCATGGGCGTGGGGATATTCGCGGAAGTGTCGGTGAAGACGGTATAGCTCATGTGTATAAGCCCTCTCTTGTTAAGGTGGTTTTGACATTTGCGGGTAAACTGTATGAAAACTATACACCTTTTTGAGATAGAATTCAAGCTATTAACCTGTTTTAGCGGCCTCATATCGCTCTCCCGCGGTGGAGAATCCGCGAAAACCACTCTACGCAGGGTAGAAATTCCTTTTAATGTGTGCAAAAAACGCTGTTTTTCGCCTCTTAAACAAATTTTAATGGTTTTTGACGTTGGTTTTTAATAACGTTTGTTGTACAATAAGCATGTAAAACGGGGCGGGGCGGATGCAGCACGCGCGCCGACGGAGAGGTGACACAATGTACAGGATTTTGGTTTGCGACGACGAGCGGGACATAGTTTCCGCGCTGAAAATATATTTGGAGAGCGAGGGGTACGAAGTCATTGAGGCGTACAACGGGCGCGAGGCACTCGACCTGCTCAAGAGCGAGGACATTCAGCTTGTGCTGATGGACGTGATGATGCCGGAGCTCGACGGGATAAGCGCGATGGCGGAGCTGCGGCGCGTGAGCAACGTGCCCGTCATCATGCTGACGGCCAAAAGCGAGGACACGGACAAGGTGCTGGGGCTGAACGTGGGCGCGGATGATTACATCACCAAGCCCTTCAACGTGGTGGAGATGCTGGCGCGCGTGCGGTCACAGCTTCGGCGGTACATGACCCTCGGCGGCAGCGGCGCGCGGAGCGAGGACGGCGCGCTCACCCACGGCACGGTGACGCTCGACGACCGGAAAAAGACCGTGGAGGTTGACGGCGAGGCGGTGTACCTCACGCCGACGGAATATGAGATACTGAAGCTTTTGATGAAAAACGCGGACCGCGTATACTCCCCGCGTGAGATTTACCGCAACGTGTGGGAGGATGAGCCCTACGGCGCGGAGAGCACCGTGGCTGTGCACATTCGGCATCTGCGCGAAAAGATTGAGATAAACCCCGCCGAGCCGCGATACATCAAGGCCGTGTGGGGGCAGGGGTACAAATTCGAGCGCCCCACGGAAAGAGGAGGAAGAAAATGAACAAGCTTTTGAACAGCCTCGGAACGCGCGTGCTGGCGTTTACTCTGCTGATGATATTCGTGGCGGTGTTCGCGGCGAGCTTCGTGGGCGTGGTCGCGCTGACCGCGAGCGACGCCTATCGGCTCTCAAACGGCGGCCCGAACGGCGAAATATATTGGAGCTGGTGCTACGGCCAAAGCGAGAACGCACTGGCCATATTCGCCATCGAGGGCACGACCGAGGGCTTGGAGACCGACAGCGCTTACGCTTACATTTTGCGCGACAAGGACAACAACGTCGTCGAGGACACGTTATCCGGGCGCGATTATCAGCTGGCGGTTTACCCGCAGTCGATTGACTTTGTCGAGGAGCACACCTACCAAAACGCGGGCACGGAAAACGGCGTCGTCGTCTATCGCGGCAGCGAGGGCTACGGCTACACCTGGGCGGGGCGTAGCAGCGAGGTGCAAGCGGCGCCCACGCCCTCCCCCGCCGCCGCTGACAGCGCCGAGGGCGACAGCGCCCCCGATGTCGGCGGCAAGGCCGCCGACACCGACACCCACACCGACAGCGGCGACTACGCCGTGTATTCAACAGATAGAGCCCCGTACTCCCTGCAAGGGTACGTCCTCGCCGAGATTCCCGGCGACAGCGAGATTTACGTTCTCTCGCGCGTGATGGGGCTGTTGAACAATTACCGCTATGACCTGCTCATCATCGCCGTGGGAACGGGGCTTGCGTCAATCGCGCTGTTTGTGTTCCTCATGGCGGCGGCGGGGCGGCGCGCCCCCGGCGGCGCGGTGACGCCCACATGGGTCGAGCGCATACCGTTCGATGTCTACACTGCCGTGATGCTCGTGGCGGGCGCGGGCTGTCTGGGGCTTATCTTTTCGTTGGCAGAGACGTGGCGCATGGACATGGCACTGGCGGCGCTGATGGGCATGAGCGTGGTGGCGCTCGCGGCGGTGGCGGTGCTGTGGAGCATGAGCCTTGCCGTGCGCATCAAGCTGAAAACCGCGATAAACTCCTGCGTGTGCTACAAAATCCTCGCGTGGTTCCGGAGAGTTTTCAAGCGTGTGCTTACATGGTGCAAGGGCGCGCTTGCCGCGCTCGCCGGCGATGTGAAGAGCATTTCATTCGTGCCGCGCGTGGTGATCATCGTGCTGGCGGTGCTGCTGGCGGAATTCATATTCATGGTCAACACCGACGTCGGCGACCACCTTGTCGCTTGGTTTTTTGAGCGCGCGGTGCTCATCGCGCTGGGGATATACCTTGTCGCGGCGATGAAGCGGCTTTTGACTGCCGGGCGCGAGATTGCAAACGGCAATGTCGCCCACCGGGTGGACACCGCGCGCATGCGCGGCGCGCTCAAGGAGCACGGCGAGGACTTGAACCGCATCACCGACGGCATGAACAAGGCCATTGCCGAGCGCGTCAAGAGCGAGCGGTTCAAAACCGAGCTTATCACCAACGTCTCGCATGACATCAAGACCCCCCTGACCTCCATTGTCAACTATGTTGACCTTTTGGAAAAGGAGGAGATTGAAAACGAGACGGCGCGGGAGTATCTCGCGGTGCTGTCGCGCCAGTCGGCGCGGCTGAAGAAGCTGATTGAAGACCTGATGGAGGCGTCCAAGGCGTCCACGGGCAACCTCGCGGTGAACCCGGAGCGCTGTGACCTGGGCGTGATGCTGACGCAGACGGCGGGGGAATACGCCGAGAAGCTGGATGCCGCGGGGCTTGAGCTGATTGTGGACAAGCCGGAGGAGAACGTTTACATCATGGCCGACCGACAGCAGCTTTGGCGCGTGTTCGATAATCTGATGAACAATATCTGCAAATACTCCCTCCCCGGAACGCGCGTATACTTGGAGCTTCGGCGCGTGACGCGCACAAGCGGCGAGACCCTGTGCCCCGGCGCGAGCGTGACCTTCCGCAACATCTCCAAAACGCGCCTGACCGTGGCGGGGGATGAGCTGACAGAGCGCTTTGTGCGCGGCGATTCCTCGCGCAACACCGAGGGCAGCGGGCTGGGTCTCTCCATTGCAAACAGCCTCACCGAGCTGCAAAAGGGCAAAATGACCCTCGTCGTCGACGGGGATCTATTCAAGGTGCAGCTGACCTTTGACGAAGTGAAGTGAAACACAATAAACCTTGGCGCGAAAATCCCCCGGTGCGGTGCACCGGGGGATAATTATAATCAGATATTTAATCAAATCTCAACGGGTCGTCCGTGAGCTTGGCGACTATTGTGCCGTCTATGCGGGCGACGGAGCCTTGGGCGGGGTAGACGGGCATGGCGGCAAGGGCGTCGCCGGATGTGATGGCGACGTACTGCGCCATGTCCACCTCGCCGATGTCGACGCCGAGGGTGTCAAGGAAGAAATTGCGCCGGCCGGAGGTTATGCCCATGTACTCCTCCCAAAAGATGAGATTGTCGTACATACTGTACGCGTAATCATAGACGGCGTTGTTTTCGCGCAGGGTGTCATCGCGGATGAAGCCGACGAGCATGACGGTTTCGCCGGGCTGATAATCGTCCAGCGCGCGGGCGCGGCGGACAATCTCCCCGGCCTCATACTGCGCGTGGCGATAGCTCAAATCATAAGCGCGATAGGTGGCATTGGCGGAGACGGTGTAGCCCCCGACGAGCACAAGGCACAGCGCAAAAGCCACGATGCGTGCGAGATTCTGCGTGTTGCGAAAGCGCACTTCCCGCTCCTCCGCCACGGCAAAGAGAAAGGGAAAGAGCAGCACAATCTGATACTCCATAATCTCAACCACCGTGAAATACGGAAACAGCACCCGGCAAACATTCGCAAGCACCGGGGTGAGCGCGAAAAGCAGCGCGGCGCAGGCACCCTCGGCATAATGCCGGTCTTTAATCAGCAGCCACAGCCGACGCAGGAAGAAGAGGAGCAAAATCGCACCGAGGGCGAGGGCAATGTACTTGCGGCGGAAGATCGTGTCGTCAAAATAGGCAAAGAAAAAGCGGTAAGCATCGGGCACGGTTTCGCCGAGCGAGGCGAAAATCTCGCGCAGGGAGAACGCACCGACGCGGTCGCTCTCCGCGACGCCCCAGCGGTTGAGCTCATAGCGGAGGATGAGGAAATACTCCGCCGCGCCGATTGCCGCAGAGAGGGCAAAACGCAGGACGCACCGGAGCATATCCCGCCAGTCCATGCCGCGCAAAAGGCGCAAAATGAGCGTGAGGGAGAACGCAAGCGCGATAAGCCCGACGGAGGCTTGATAAAACCCGAACGCCACCGCCATGCCCACGGGCGCGGCGAGATAGCGCACAAGGCGGCTTTCGGAGGCGAAAACCGCATACACAAACGCAAGCCCCAAAAGGTTGCTGAGTCCCCAGGACATGAACATATACTGCAAAAGCGACTGGTCAATGACCGTGGGGTTGACGGCGAGCAGCGCCGCCGTGAAGAACACCGAGATGGGGCTTTCAAGCCGCCACAGGCGCGCCAGCAGCAGCACCGAGGCGAAAACGCACAGCATGTAAAGCGTCAGCCACACGCCGGGCATAACCACGTTGCCCACCGCGCCGTAAAAATATCGCGCGCACCAGCGCCCGCAGGCCAGTGCCCAATCCGCCGCCGTGTAGGCATAAAGCCCCTCGCACACGGCGTCGGCGTTGCCCACCGAGGTTATCACCAGCAGATGATAGGCCAAGAAGCCCCATATAAGCGTGGAAATCAGCGCTGTTTTACATTTAGTGGAGCGTGACCCCCTGGTTTTTTCTGTCAACGCATTTTCTATGTAGCTTTCCGGGCTTTGAATGAGCAGAGTTTTGACCATGGCTCTATCCCCCTCGGTTTATATCTTTCCTGTTTTCTCTTTGAGCGCGAGCAAGAACTCATACGGGACGCTCAGCTCGCCCCCGATCCCCTCGCCGAGGGCGATGTGGGGCTTGTTCTCGCCGTGGAAGTCACTGCCGCCGGTTTTGATGAGGCCGTATTCGTCCGCAAGGCGCTCCAAATACGCGGTCATGTCCGCGTCGTAGCCGGAATAGCGGCATTCCATGCCGCACAGGCCGCTCTCCATGCAGTGCTCGATGAGCTCGCGCAATTGGGCGTCATCGCGCTTATACTGGAACGGGTGCGCCAGCACAGGCGCGCCGCCGGCGGCGGCGATGATTTCAATTGACCGCTCGATGGACAAAAAGCTCCTCGGCAGCCAGTATTTCCGACCCTTTTCGACATAGCGGTCAAACGCGTCCTGCACACTGTCGGCAAGGCCGAGCTCCACCAGCACCTCGGCAAAATGCGGCCGCCCGATCACCTCGCCGAAGCGCGCGCGCATTGCGTCATAGTCCACGGGGAGGCCGTCGGCGGCCATCAGCTCGGCCATTTTGCGGTTGCGCGCGTCGCGGTCATGCACCACCCAGTCGAGCACGGGGCGCAAAAGCTCGCTTTGCGTGTCGATATAATACCCCAAAATGTGCACCGCGCCGCCGTACTTCGTGCTTATCTCGATGCCGGGCACGACCTCCACGCCGCGCTCGCGCCCGGCCTCGGCGGCCTCGGCATAGCCGGACACCGTGTCATGATCCGTCACGGCCACGGCGGCCAAGCCCCGCTCTGCGGCAAGGCGAATCATCTCGCGGCCGGAGAGTGTGCCGTCCGAGGCCGAGGTATGCACATGGAGGTCAATTTTTTTCATCGGGCTATAATCCTCTTTCGCCACGCGTCACAGCGCGCGTAGATATCACCGACGCTCTCGCCGATGGAAAATTCACCGTTTTCATAGAGTATGCGGCCGTTGACGACGGTCATATAAACATTGTCCTTCGAGCCGGAATAGACAAGGTTTTTGGCAATGTCGTTTATGGGGCGCATGTTGGGCTTGTCAAGGTCAATGACGACCAAGTCCGCCCTCTTGCCGACGGCGACGGCGTCGCAGTCATTGAGCCCCATGGCGCGCGCCGAGCCCACACAGGCCATTTCAAGCGTGCGCGCCGCATCCCCCGCGGCGGCATCGGCGCGCAAAAGCTTTTGCAGTACGCTCACCAGATACATCTCGCGGAACATGTCAAGGGCGTTGTTGCTGCCCGCGCCGTCTGTGCCGATGGCAAGCGGGACGCCCGCCGCGGCGAGCCTGTCGATGGGCGCGACGCCGCTTGCAAGCTTGGCGTTCGAGCCGGGGCAGGTCACAGCCCACAGCTTTTTCTCCGCCATGAGGGCGATGTCGGCCTCATCCGGCCAAACGCAGTGGAAGCCGCCGCCGCCGTAATTGAAAAAGCCGAGCTTATCCAAAAGCTGAGGCGGCGTCAGGCCGTATCGCTCGCGGCAGCCTTCGACCTCGCCGCGCGTTTCGGACATGTGCGTGAAGCACGGGGCTTTGTATTTTTCCGCAAGCGCGGCCATGTACTCAATGCGCTCGACGGGGGTGGTGTACTCGGCGTGAATGCCGAGCATGTAAGAGACAAGCTCGTTATAATTATTAAATTTCAAATACTCCCGCTCGATGTTCTCAGGGTCGGCGTCAAAGCGGTTGAGCGAGGAGCATATCACCGTGCGAAAGCCCGCGTCCACGCACGCCTTGGCATAGTAATCGTTCTTCATGTACATGTCAAAGCAGGCGGTGATGCCGGAGGAGAGATATTCGAGTATGCCGAGCTTGGTGAGGTCATAAATCGCCTCGCCCGTCAGCTTGGCCTCGCTCGGCCAAATCTGCTCGTTGAGCCACGGGTCGAGCGGCATGTCGTCGGCCAAGGAGCGGAAAAGCGTCATCGCGGTGTGGGTGTGGGCGTTTTTGAACCCCGGCATGATGAGCTTGCCGGAAAGGTCAATCTCCCGCTCAAAGGCAGGGTATGGCGCGCCCTCGCTCGGCTTGCCGACGAGGGCGATCGCCCCGCCGTCTGTCCAAACCTCGCCGTCGGTTATGTCAAGTCCATGTTGAAAGGAGAGAATTTTCGCGTTGTAAAAGCGCAGCATTGCCGTGCCTCCTAATATCAAAGCTTGGCGCACATGGCGTCATGCGCCGCCGTTTCCGCCGCGTCGTCCAGCGGCATCAGCTCCGCCGCGCCGTATTTGCGCGTGAGCGCCGTTTGCAGTATCAAATCGCACAGCGCGGCGTTTTTCGGCAGGAGAGGCCCATGGCTGTAAGTGCCGAAAAGGTTTTTGTAGTGCACGCCCTCGGTGCCGTCCTCGCCGTTGTTGCCGAAGCCCGCAAGCACGCGCCCCAGCGGCTCCACGCCCGCGCCGAGATAGGTTTTGCCGCTGTGGTTTTCAAACCCGACGACGACACTCCCGCCCGCGCTTTCGGTGCATTTGAATTTATAATTGCCTATCATGCGCTTTTTCGCGCCGAGGGTGTAAAAATCGACCGCGCCGATGAAGTCACAGCGCTGATGGTCATAGGTTTCGTAATAGCTGCCCATCATCTGATAGCCGCCGCAAATGGTCAAAAAGGTCACGCCGTCTTCAATGGCGGCGATTATCTCCTTGTCCTTGCCGCGGTGCA
Source organism: uncultured Oscillospiraceae bacterium (assembly GCA_964644305.1). Lineage (GTDB taxonomy): Bacteria > Bacillota > Clostridia > Oscillospirales > Oscillospiraceae > Limivicinus. Next base: position 3,481 of record CAZXVA010000034.1, on the reverse strand, counting down.
AATCGTCCAGAAGCACCTGCTGCTCAAAGTCCTGCCCGCCGCCGATGAGCACGATGTCAAACCCGGCGAGGCTTTGGTTTTCGCCGATGGGGAGCTTGGTGACAGACGCGTCAATGCCGCGCCAAGCGAGGCGGCGCTGCAAGCAAATCGCGTTGCCTCGGTCGCCGTAAAGGTTCAGCACATCCGGGTACATGTGGCAAATTTTCAATTCCATGTCGCTCGTCCCCCTCATTCCCAAAATTCGCTGCCGCCGCAATGGCGGATTATCGCCTCGCGCAGCTCCAGCATGGCGGTGTAGGTGGGCATGATGAAAACCGCGTCCTGCTGCTCCGCCGCCCACTTGACCAGCGCATCATAGTCGCGCAGGGTGTCAATCGCGGCGTCGTCAATGCCGGCATATTTGATGCGCAGGCGCATGTCCTCGGCGCGGTCACCCGCGACGACGACGCGCCCAAGCCGCCCGGACAAGTCGGCAAGGCGCTCAAAGTCCACGTCCCAAATCCATGATATATCCGTGCCGTCGGCGGGGCGGTCGTTAAGGCAGAGCACGAGCACGAACTTTTCCTTGATGCACTGCAAAAACTCCACCACCTGATTGCACCCGGCGGGATTCTTCACGAGCATCAGCTTTGTCCCGCGCGCGCCGAGCTCGAACTGCTCCATGCGCCCGAAGCCGCACTTGAATTCCGACAGCGCCTTCACCGCCGCGTCCGTGCCCAAGCCCATTTCGGCCAAGGCCGCCGCCGCGCCGGCGGCATTATATATATTGTACACCGCCGGGAGATTGACCCCGACAATGCGCCGCTCGCCGCGCATGTCCATCACGACGGTCGAGCCGTTGGCCGTCTGCTCGACGACCTCCGTCACGGCGAAGTCCGCCGCGTGGCGGGCATAGCCGCACTTGGGGCAGCGAAAGCCGCCGAGGTGGCCGTAGGTGATGTAAGTATACTCATATTCGCTTTTGCAGTGGATGCAGTGGCTGGCGTCGGAAAGCTCGGTGGCCTCATGGGTGGGCAGTGCGCCCGCGTTTATGCCGAAGTAGACGCAGCGGTTGGGCAGCGCGTCCGCCAAGGACGAGGTGAGCGAGCAGTCGGCATTGAGGCACAGCACCGCATTCGGCGCGCCGGATATGGCGTTTTTGATGTTTTCCAGCGTGTGCGTGACCTCGCCGTAGCGGTCAAGCTGGTCGCGGAAAAGGTTCGTCACGACGATGACGGCCGGCTGAAGCTGCGGGAAAACGCGCACCGCCGCCGCCTCGTCGCACTCGATGACGGCGTACTCCTTGCGGCATTTGCCGGTGAGCGTGGAGTTCATGACAAACTCGGTGGTTATCCCGCTGATGAGGTTTGCGCCCGAGCGGTTGGCGAAATAGCTTTTCCCCTCGTCGGCGAAGGCGGCCTCTATCATGCGCGCGCCGGTGGTTTTGCCGTTCGTGCCCGTGATGGCGACGACCTTCACATCGCGCGCGAGCACCTGCAACAGGTTCGGGCAGATTTTCAGCGCATACCGCCCCGGCATGGCCGTGCCGCCCCGGTGCAAAAGCCGCGACACCCATCTCAGCGCCTTGCACAGCGCAATTGCCAGCATAACTTTTATTTTCATAGGCTCTCCCCCGTCGGTGATATCATATTAAAACAATTCATTATACCACAATTATAAGAAAAACAAAGGGGGAATTTAGTTAAAGAGCGTGTCGAAAATTCGACACGCTCTTGCTTTTTCACCCGCCGAGGAGGTTGAGCAGGCCGCTTATGCCCACGCCGATGTAGACTATGTTTTTCAGCCGCTTTCCGTTTATGCGCTCGACGATTTTATTGGCGATGAAAAGCCCAAGGCCGACGCAGACGATGCACACCGCGATGAGCGGCGCGTCCGAGGCGGTGATTATGCCGCTTTTGATGCGCAAAAACGTGCTGGACACGAGATTGACGAAAAAAAGCAGCTCCGTCGTGCCGAGGAATTCCTCATTGCTGTCGGTATGCGAGATGAAGTAGAGCACCATCAGCGGCCCGCCGACGGCAAACAGCCCGCTGCACACGCCCGAAAACGCCCACGCCGCCACGCACATCGCCGCGCTCCACTCGCTGACCTCTTTTTTCGACAAAAGAAAGTGATAAAGCGTCAGGCAGATTAAAAAGCCGCCGAAAATGCGCTTGAGCAGCGCCTGATCCAGCCGCGCGCCGAAGCGAATCGCCAGTGCCGAGCACACTGCGTAAACCAGCAGCGGCAGGAGCGTTTTTTTCACGTTGACGTGCTTGCGGTATTTGATCACCATCAATAGCGTCAGCGCGAGGCTTATCGCGCCGGATATACCGGCGGCGCGGCTCATGGGGAAATAGTGCGGCAGGGCCATCATGGTGAGTATGCCCGCGCCGAAGCCGCACACGCCCTGCGCAAGCCCGGCCAACACCGTCACTATACATATTATTATATACTCCGCCATGGCCTCACAGCCCCCAACAGTCATAAAGGCTGCGCGTGATGCGCGCGGAGGCCTCTTTCAGCGCGGGCAGGTATTTGAGCAGCTTGCCCGGCTCGGCCACGCCGATCAGCCCGCTGAACGAGAGCGAGGCGATTATGGTGCCCTCCTTGTCGCGCACGGGCACGGCGATGCAGCTGCCGTTGATGGACGACTCTTGAAAATCAATGGCATAGCCGTTTTCGGCCGTGCGCTTGAGCTCGTCTCGATACTGCTCGGAGTCGGTTATTGTGAAGGGCGTCAGCGCCTCCATGTGGTGCGTGGTCATCATCTGGTCAATGAGCGCGTCGGGCAGCTCGCACAGGAGTATCTTGCCGCCGCCGCAGGCGTAGTACGGCAAGGCCGAGTGCAGCGGGGGCACGTAATTGATGATGCTCTTGGTCAGCGACTGCTGCAAAATCACGCAGTCCGCCCCGTCGCGCACGATGAGGTTCATGGCAAGCCCGTGGTGGGCGGTGCAGTCCTCCATGACGAATTTCGCCGCGTCCGAGAGCGCAAGGTGAAAGTTGTTGCGCTCGGTGACGAAGCTGAGCTTTTGCCCGGTGATATAGCGGTCATCCTCCATTTGGTACACCCAGCCCGTTTTTTCAAGCGTTTTCAAAATGCGAAACGACGTCGACGGGTTCAGGCCGCACTGCTTTGCAATTGCGTTGACGCCGAGGGGTGTTTTGCTCGTGCGCAAAAGGTCAAGCACACCCATCGCGCTCTCCACCATTTTTATGGTTTCGGCCTTGGTTGCCTTGCCATTGTCCATTTGTTCTCCATCTCCATCTCTTGTTCGTAATAGCCATTTCAACGATTTAGTTTACGCCGACGGCGAATATTTGTCAACTTTCGCGGACTTAGGAAAATCTTGTTCTGTTATTTTTCACAAAAGAGCGTTTCGATTTCTGTTGAAGTCTACAAAATTCATGCTTAATCACGAAAAAGACATTGACATAGCATGAAAAAAGGTCTAGTATAATTTTCGGAATGGATATTCCGAAATAATGATATTCATAA
>CAZXVA010000033.1:18107-22030 GCA_964644305.1 uncultured Oscillospiraceae bacterium | reverse complement strand
TCCTCATAGTACTGGGTGCAGGCCTCGGTGGTGATGGTGAAGCCCTGGGGCACGGGGAGACCGATGTTGGTCATTTCGGCGAGGTTGGCACCCTTGCCGCCCAGAAGCTCACGCATCTTTGCGTTGCCCTCGGAAAACAGATAGACGTATTTCTTGCTCATTCGTTTCGATCCTTTCTTTTGTCGAAATAGTCCGGCGGCAGAGGCTCAACTCCCGCCGAAAAATCCTAAAAAAACTATTATAATCAGCCAAACCTTAGAATAGCACAAATGCGCACCAATAATCAAGTGGTTTTGTGAATAAATCTCGGAATTTTTTTCGCGTAATTGCGCTCAATCCGCTGTGCGGAATCACAAATCGCTAATTTTTTCACAGAGAGCGGCGTATTGCGCCATGGTGAGCGCCTCGCCGCGCACGCGCACATCCAGCCCGCACTCGGCGATGCACCGCTCCGCCGCGGCCTTATCCAGCCCCAAGCCGGAGGCGAGCGCGTTGACGAGCGTTTTGCGCCGCTGGTTGAACGCCGCGCGCACTATTTTGAACAGCAGCTTTTCATCGCGCACCGAGTACGGCGCGCTCTCGCGCCGCGTCAGGCGGATGACGGAGCTTGTCACCTTCGGCTGCGGGATGAAGCAGCCGGGGGGCACGTCGAAGAGAAGCTCGGTGTGCATGTGCCACTGGACGAAGATGCCGAACGCGCCGTAATCGGCGGTGTTGGCCTCGGCGCAGATGCGCCGGGCCACCTCGCGCTGAATCATCACCGTGATGCTTTCAAACTCGCCGCTTTCGATGAGCTTGGTGAGCACCGGGGTCGTCACATTATACGGCAAATTCGCGCACACAACGGGGCGCAGAGGCGCAAAATGCTCATCGACAAGCGCATTTATATTCTGCTTCAAAACATCGCCGAATATAATTTCGACGTTGTTGCAGTCGGCCAGGGTTTCGGCCAGGACGGGGCGCAGGGCGTTGTCCAGCTCCACGGCCACGACCTTGCCCGCGCGCGCACCGAGCTCCCGCGTCAGGCACCCGACGCCGGGACCTATCTCCAGCACGCCGACGTCCTCGCCCAGCCGCGCCGCGTCCGCGATGTCGCGCGGCACCCACGCCGCCGTGAGGAAGTTTTGCCCCAGCGACTTTGAAAAGCGAAACCCGTGGCGGGACAGAAGCTCACGAATGTCGTTTATATCCGTCAGATTCATTTGAATTTTTTATACCTCAACCACTGCCCGGCAAGGCACATGCCGATGAGCACGAGACCGCAGATTTTCGTAAACGTCCCCGCCGTGCTGTAGGCAAACAGCACCACCAGCGCCAACAGCGCAACCACCGTCCAAATTATCGCGGCAATGAGATAATACTTGGGGCTTTTATTGTCGTTCATAGCTTCCTCCTATTTATTCTTCAGCAGCTTTTCATACGCCTGACGCGCGCCGTCGTGACCGGGGTCGCATTTGATCACCACGTTCCCGCGATAGCGGAAGCCGGTGTCGCGCAAAAGGCGCTGCATGGATTTATTCTTTCTGTGCGTGTCACAGCGGATGTATTTATACCCGAACTCGCGCGCCTGCGCCTCGACGCATTTGATCATCGCCTCGGACATGCCGCTGCCGCGGTATTCCGCGGCGACGGCACTGCGGTGCAGCGTGCAATAGGGCGCATCGCCGCTCCACTTGCCGTCTGTGATGGCGTCGTAAGCCTCCTCGTGGGCGCGCGCGAGGGTGAAAAACGCCGCCGTGTCCGCCCCGTGCGTCACCACGAACAGCTCGCCGCGCGCCATGTCGGCCATGAAGGTCTCCTCATTGGGGTATATCCCCTGCCACTGGTCAACGCCGTGCTTTTTCAGGCTCTTTTTCGCCTCGGCGGTGATGCGCAGTATCTCCGGCATGTCCTCCGGCGCGGCGGGGCGGTGCGTCACGGGCTCGGCGAGGCGTTTTCGCTGCTCGTCGCGCTTGAGTTGCCGCATAAGCTCAACATCGCCCTTGTCTGTGAGGTTCAGACGCGCGAACATGTCCGGGCGCTTGTCGCGCGTGCGCTCAAGCTGCTTTTTGCGCCGCCACTTTTCAACCTTGGCGTGGTCGCCGTTTATCAGCACCTCCGGCACGCGCCGCCCCTCCCAAACCTCGGGGCGCGTATACTGCGGGTATTCCAGCAGCCCGTCCCAGTGGCTTTCGCCGGTGTAGCACTCCTCGTCCGCCAGCACCCCGGGCACCATGCGGCACACGGAGTCGGCCACGGCCATCGCGGCGATTTCGCCGCCGGTGAGAACAAAATCGCCGAGGGAGATTTCCTCATCCACGCACTGCTCGATAAATCGCTCGTCAATGCCCTCGTAGTGCCCGCAGACGAGCACGAGGTGGTCATAGTCGTTTTTCAGCCGCTTGGCCTCGGCTTGGTTGTAGGGCTTGCCCTGCGGGGACATGTAAATCACCCGCGTGCGGCGTTCTCCCGCCGTGGACATGATGTGCTCCAGACAGCTTTTCAGCGGCTGCGCCATCATCACGCAGCCGTATCCCCCGCCGTAGGGGTAATCGTCCACCTGGCATTGCTTATTATCCGTGAAGTCGCGGATTTGGACGCAGTTTATCTCCACGATGCCCTTTTTCGCCGCGCGGCCGATTATGCTTTCGTGCAGCACGGCGTTGACCGTGTCGGGGAAAAGGGTCATTATATCTATTCTCATATTGTCCGCCATGCTCACATACCCTCTATCAAATGCACCGTGATTATGCCGTTTTCCGCGTCGGTTGAGAGGATAAATTCCGGCACGGCGGGAATCATATGCTCCCGCTCGCCGCGCACGATGTATATGCGCGAGGCCGGGGTCTCCATTATCTCCTCAAGCGTGCCGACCTCCGCGCCCGTCTCGTCCACGACGCGCGCGCCGATGATGTCCTGCAAAAAGTACGCGCCCTTGGGCAGTGGTGCGTCCGCGCGGTCGATGTGCACGGTGCTGCCCTTCAGCGCCGCCGCGGCGTTGACATCGTCCACTCCGTCAAGTTTGGCGAGGAGAAAGCCCTTGTGCTCGCGCGCGGCGGTGATTTTCTTTTCCGCCCCGCCGATGAAAAGCCGCCCGCAGCGTTTCATGAACTGCGGCGAATCCAGCCAAACCTCAATCTTGACCTCACCGGCCACCCCGTGCGTGTTGACAATGCGCCCGGCCTCAATGTATTGCTCTTTTCCCATACCTAAGCGCGGCAAACGCCGCCCCTCCGTTTTGATGTGCATATTTATATAGTAAAGAGCATTATACCACGCCCCGGTGGATTTGGAAAGAGAATTGTGATGAACGGTGAGAGCACAAAGGCAGACCACGCCGTTGGCGCGGGGTGACTCTCTCAGTCGCCTGACGGCGACAGCTCTCTCTGAGAGAGAGCCAAGGGTGGGGCATCGGGGCTGGGCGTTCTGTTTGGGCATGGCATTTGCCGAAGAATGGCGTAAACCCCGACCGCGCCGTTGGCGCGGGCTATCCCCTCAGTCTCGGCTACGCCGAGCCAGCTCCCCTTGGTGCGCAAGGGGAGCCAAGGCGTTGACAATCAGACCACCGCGCCAAATCGCCCGCTCCCTTGCTCTCACTGTGGGAGTCAGCGTGAAATAATTTCCTTAAAAACGGATGAAAAGATGGGGAACATTTATGAAAGAGGCGCGTCATAACACACGAAAGCGAAAACGCTGCGAGCCGGCACGGGCGCGAGAGACGAAAAACGCAAAAATTTCCGATGAAATTTGTAACAGTTATGTTGCCAAAACGCAAAATGTATGGTATAGTAGCTGTGTGTAAATCGCGAATGTGCAAGGCAAAGCAAATTAACCTCGTTCAAGGAGGACGATAATATGAAAACAATGAAGAAAGTGCTGTCCGTGCTGCTTCTCGTGTGCATGCTGAGCAGCATGTGCGCCGTGAGCGCTTATGCAGATGAGCC
>CAZXVA010000033.1:0-18007 GCA_964644305.1 uncultured Oscillospiraceae bacterium | reverse complement strand
TTCTCGTGTGCATGCTGAGCAGCATGTGCGCCGTGAGCGCTTATGCAGATGAGCCTGCGGCGGAGACGCCCACGCTGACGATTAGTGTTCCGGATGTAGCCTCAACTTATACGCAATGGAACGCTACTTCCGAGTTGAAAGGCGTCACGGACATCAGCGCTTACACTATCATGTGGCACTATACAACGGCTGACGGGCCTAAAACCGCCACTGCCAACGCAGATGGTTCAATCGGATGGATAGCAGACAGGCTCGTGAACGGTAGTGATATATACGCCGTAGCAACAAACAACTCCGATTCTAGCAAAATCAATAGCAACGTGGTCAAGGTTTCCTACACCGACATTGTCACTGGTGTCTCCGTGGCTCCCAATTCAGGCAGTCTCACCAAGGGCGCTACTCCTAATGAGCTTCAGTTCACAGCAACTGTATCTCCGTCAAACGCAGCGAACAAGAACGTCACTTGGAGCGTCAGCCCCACCGATGTAGTTTCCATTGACGAAACCGGCAAGGTGACTGTGCTTGATAGTGCCACCACCAGTCAAACTGTAACTGTAACCGCAACCTCTGTTGCCACTCCCGGACAATTTGGCACTGCAACCATCAGCGTGACCGTCCCCGCGCCTGCTGTCACCCTCACCGGTGTCACCGCCTCCTACGATGCCAATACCCGCACCGTAACTGCAACGCCGACGTTTGAAAACGGCACTCCGACCAGCGGCGTTGAATATGTTTGGAGTGTATCATCTGCCAGTGGCGCAACAGGCGTTTCATACAGTGTTGACGCTTCCGACAAAGCAAAATGCGTCATCTCCAACAGCAGTGCAAATTCCATAGTTGACATCAAAGTCGATGTAACTGTCACATACAACAGTGTAAGCAAAACCGCTTCGTTGACAAGCATCTCCGTTCCCGGTTCACCCAAGTCGATGACCGTCACCGTCGCAGGCGGCACTGAGTACAGCGCCGGCAAAACCTATACTCTTTCCGCTTGGGAAAACGACACCAAAGTGACCTCCACTGACCTCAAATTCGACATTGAGGGCGATAATCAGGGCTCTTCCATCTCCGATGATCAAATCACCTTCGGCTTTAAGGCCACTTCCGTCACTGTTAAGGCCACTGCCTCCGGGTACAACGCTGCAACCAAGGTTTTCACCGTTAAGCCGGTTGAACTTGCGGCTGCCAAATCTCCCCTCACAGCAGGCAAAAATGACTCCACCGCGCTCACCGCAAAGTATTATGACAAAACCGATATCTCCGGCGTTACTTGGAGCATCACCTCCCGTGATGGCGCAGATGACGCTTCTATTGACGGCAACACGCTCAAAGCGGGTGCAAAGTCCGGCTCTGTCACCTGCACTGCCAAGGCCGGTGAAACCGAGCTCGGCACTGTGACCGTGGTCATCAACCCCAACTCCGCAATTGACTTCACCCTGTACGTCACCGGAAACAGCACCGCCGGCACTGCCGTCGACACCATTTATGCCAAGAAGGGCGTCATCACCCTCACCGCCGCCAACGCGATTGACACCTCCAAGGGCAACGCGGCCGTCAGCGGCACGTTCAAGTTCTCCTTCGCGTCCAATCCCGACACCCCCGTCGGCGGCATCGGCCTGACCGACCACGGCAACGGCGTCGCCACCGTGTCCGGCAACTATAACGGCACGTATATCATCCGCGCCGACTTCTATCTCACCGGCGCCACCACCCCCGCCGCCACCAAGTACCACACCATTTACGTCAACTACACCCCCACCTTCGTCGGCGGCAACTACGCCGTGTGGGACGGCGTCAACGGCCTTGACTTCCTCGTGGACGACAGCATTTACAACTACAACGGCCAGATTTGGGTCGACGGCCATCTCCTCTCCGACGCCAATTACCTCTGCCGCAGCTCGTCCGACGGGCGCATTTGGGTCACGCTCAAGCCGGAGTTCATCTCTTGGCTGCGCCAGTACTACAACGGCAACGGCACTCACACCATCGCCGTCGGCATCAACAACCGCAACGCCGCCACCGGCTACTTCAAGACCTGGGGCACTGCCTCCTCGTTCAACGGCGTCAAGACCGGCGACGAGGCCAACCTCGGCCTGTGGATCACCCTGCTGACCGTCAGCGCCGCCGGCACTGCCGCCGCCGTGGTGCTCTACAAACGCAAAAAGACCAACGGCTGATAAGGCGAGATAACGCCGGATAAGGCCGGGCAAAAAGAACAAAGCAGAATAAGCGATAAAACACACTCCCCAAGGCGACCCTTGGGGAGTGTGTTTTTGTATGTGGGGGCGGGGACGGACTTGGCGTTCACTCGTCTTGCTTTTTAATTTTCTCTTTCCAGCACTTGTGGCACATGGCGACGTAGCTGTCGTTGCCGCCGAGGAAGACCTGGTCGCCTTGGGTTATGATGCGGCCGGCGGAGTCTATGCGGGCGTTGACCGTGGCCTTGCGGCCGCAGGCGCAGACGGTTTTGATTTCGGTGAGGGAGTCGGCAAGCTCCATGAGGCGCTGTGCGCCGGGGAAAAAGTGGGTGAGGAAGTCGGTGCGCAGGCCGAAGCACAGCACGGGCAGATTCTCCTCGTCCACAAGCGTGCGGAGCTGGTCAATCTGTTCGGGAGTGAAAAACTGCGCCTCGTCCGCAATAATGACGTCGTGCCGGCCGACGCGGCGATACGCCGCGAGGATATCCTGCTCCGGCGTGATGACCTCGGCGCGGCATTCAAGGCCGATGCGGCTTTTGATTATATCCGCGCCGTCGCGGGTGTCGGTGCTGGGCTTGATGAGCCAGACGGTCATGCCCAGCTCTTCATAATTGAACTTGGTGATGAGCGCCTGAGCGGACTTGGACGAGCCCATTGCGCCATATTTAAAATATAGCTTAGCCATTTTTGCCACCCGCCTTCTGCCTTTCAAGATGAGCGCGCACGCGCTCCATCACCATTTCAAGCGCAACCTGATTGTGCCCGCCCTGGGGAATGATAATGTCCGCGCGGCGCTTGGACGGCTCGACAAACTGCTCGTGCATGGGCTTGACGGTGGTGAGATACTGGTCGATGACGCTCTCCAGGCTGCGGCCGCGGTCGCGCACATCGCGCACGATGCGGCGGAGAATGCGCACGTCGGCATCGGTGTCGACGTAAATCTTGATGTCCATTTGGTCGCAAAGCTCGGCGCTTTCAAAGATGAGTATGCCCTCGACGATGATCACACGCGCGGGACGGACAGTGATGGTTTTGTCGGTGCGGTCATGTACGGAATAATCGTACACCGGACACTGCACCTCATGCCCCGCCTTGAGCTGACGCAGAGCGTCGACAAGCATGTCGGTGTCGAACGCGTCGGGGTGGTCATAGTTGAGCTTTGCACGCTTTTCATAGGGCATGTCGTGGTGGGCTTTATAATAGTTATCGTGGTTTATCACGGACACGTCACCCGCGAAACGCTGCATCAGCCTTCTGGTAATGGTGGTTTTGCCACTGCCTGTGCCGCCGGCAATGCCGACGATCATAACGTCGCTCATATATTCTCGCGCCTCCCGTATATATGTTTTCGGAGCTTGCTTTCTGTCTTCATCACTATAACACATATCTCGCGCGGTTTCAATTTGACTTTTTCTTTTTTTACTAATATAATCATGTCAAACGAAAAATAACAAAACTACGGAGGTAAATAACATGTCTATCCCCACCCCTCATATAAACGCCAAGCTCGGCGAGATCGCAAAAACCGTGCTCATGCCCGGTGATCCTCTACGCGCAAAGTTTATCGCGGAGACCTTCCTTGAAAACCCCGTGCTTGTCAACAACGTCCGCGGTGTACAGGGTCACACGGGGCTGTGGAAGGGTGTTCCCGTGACGGTGATGGCATCGGGTATGGGCATGCCCGCCATCGGCATTTATTCGTGGGAGCTTTTCAGCGAGTACGGCGTGGAAAACATCATCCGCATAGGCTCGGCCGGCGCATTGCAGGACGATTTGCAGCTGATGGACATCGTGGCCGGGCAGGGCGCGTGCACAACGTCGGCATACGTGGACAATCTCGGCATAAACGGGACGTTCGCCCCCATCGCGGACTATACGCTCCTTTCCGCATGCGTTGAATGCGCCAAGGCAAACGGCGTTGACATGAAGGTCGGCAACATCCTCTCCTCCGACAACTTCTACGCCCCCGCCGGTGTGGACGCAAACTCCAAGTGGCGCGACATGGGCGTGCTCGCCGTGGAGATGGAGGCCGCCGCGCTGTACGCAAACGCGGCGTATCTGAAAAAACGCGCGCTGTGCATCTGCACGATTTCCGACCACATTTATCGCAGCGAGTATCTCACCGCCGAGCAGCGCCAAACCTCGTTCAAGCAGATGATGGAGATTGCGCTCGACACCGCGGTAAAAATGGAAAATATATAAATAATCGCCCAAAGCGTTTACATAATGCATAAAACGCGCAAAATTGTGCATTTTGTGAGCATATTTCCCTTGATTTGAATAAACGAGTCTGTTATAATTTAAGCGCATGGATAAAATCCATACAGAAAATGTAAATTATTTTATGGAGGAAGAAACATGAAGAAGATTCTCGCACTTGTCCTTGCACTGTGCATGGTCTTTGCTCTTTGCGCCTGCGGCCAGTCCGCCGCCCCCGCAGAGGAAGCTCCCGCCGCCGAGGCTCCCGCAGCCGAAGCAGAAGCTCCCGTTGCTGAGGAAGCTACCGTCATCAAGGTCGGTATGGTTACCGACGTCGGTGGCGTGAACGACAAGTCCTTTAACCAGACCTCTTGGGAAGGTCTCCAGGCTCTCGCGGCCGAGGACAGCACTTTCCAGGTCAACTACCTTGAAAGCAAGACCGATGCTGACTACCAGACCAACATCAACACCTTCATTGATGACGGCTATGACCTCATCATCTGCGTCGGCTACATGCTCGCAGACGCCACCAAAGAAGCCGCCGAGGCCAACCCCGACCAGCTTTTCGCCATCATTGACGACTCCAGCATCGACCTGCCCAACGTTGCTTGCCTGATGTTCGCTCAGGAGCAGGCTTCCTACCTCGTCGGTCTCGTTGCCGGCTCCGTGACCGAGAGCAAGACCGTCGGTTACGTGCAGGGTATGGTTTCCGACTCCATGAATCTCTTCGGCATCGGCTACATCTCCGGTGTTCTTGAGGTTTGCCCGGATGCAACCGTTCTCCAGTACAACGCCAACAGCTTCGGCGATGTCGCAGGTGGCTCCACCGCCGCTAAGGACATGATCACCAACGGTGCTGACGTTATCTACCACGCGGCAGGCGGCACCGGCATGGGCGTTATCAACACCTGTGCTGAGGAAGGCGTTTGGGCCATCGGCGTTGACACCGACCAGTCCACCCTCGCTCCCGACTCCGTCATCACCTCCGCTATGAAGCGCGTTGACGTTGCTTCTCAGGACATCTCCAAGGCTGTTAAGGACGGCACCTTCGCCGCCGGCATCCACATGTACGACCTGTCCAACGGCGGCGTTGACCTCGCCCCGACCCGCGATCATATCCCCGCAGAGGTTCTCGAGACCGTTGAGGCCGCCAAGGCTGCCATCATCGCCGGTGAGAAGTCCGTTCCCACCACTCTCGAAGAGTGCCCCAGCTTCACTCTCGCCGAGTAATTTAAGGCACACGGATTCGATTTGATCCGAAAGCTTGGTATTATGGTTCTCCGCCGCATTCGCGGCGGAGAATTTTTTCTTTTTCCGCTTCCCGCGCTCCCGCTTATGTCGGGGCGCGGCGCAGACAGAGCATATGCAAGGCGGCAACATGTCGTTTATCGCCGCAGGTGTTTGGTGAATTTACGCCTTTTTATGCAATTTCCTGTAGAAATACGCAAAAGCTTATGTTATAATGTGTAGACTGAGTATTACTGTATCACTCTGACCTCGTGCGCCTTGTCGCGCCACGGAGAACTATAAGACACGGAGGAAAACACAATGGTAGACTTTTATCAAATCCGAAGCCCGCTGACGCAGATCACCGACGGTCACATCAACAGCTATCTCAAGGCTGTGTCCGACGCGCTCGGCGAGGAGCTTGTCAGCGCGTCTCTCGACAAATATCTTGCGGACGATTTCGCACTTTTGTATGTTGCCTCCGGCGGCAGTGAAAGCTTCTTCCTCGAAGTTTTCGAGCAGCTTAAATCCCGTCCGTGTTACATTCTCACAAGCGGTGAGAGCAATTCCCTCGCCGCGTCCATGGAGATTTTGAGCTTTTTGCGTAAGCACGGCGGTCACGGCGAGATTCTTCACGGCGACGTTGAAGAGATCGCGCGTAAGATCCGCGCACTCAAGGCCGCACATGAGGCGAAGGCCGCACTGCGCGGAAAGAACCTCGGCATCATCGGCACTCCGTCCGACTGGCTGGTTGCAAGCAACTACTCCCCCGACGCAATGATGGAAAAGCTCGGCATGGGCTTTGTCTCCATTCCCATGGCAGAGCTTCAAAACGAGATTGCCAAGAGAGAGTATGAGCCTAACAAGCACACGGAGCTGTTCCTCGCGCAGAATTATGACAAGACCGAGATAGAGAAGGCTCTGTATGTTTACGGCGCGATCAAGCGTCTTTGCGACAAGTATTCCCTCTGCGGCGTTACCGTGCGTTGCTTTGACCTTTTGGACACCGTACACACCACCGGTTGCCTCGCGCTTGCCATTCTCAATGCAGACGGCATCTACGGCGGCTGTGAGGGTGACGTCCCGGCTCTGCTGTCGATGGCGGTTCTCGGCGCGGTAACGGGCGAGCCGATGTTCCTTTGCAACCCCAACCGCTTCTACACCGACAAGGGCTACGGCGTGTTCGCACACTGCACTATTCCCGTGACCATGCTCGACAGCTTTTGCCTCAACACTCACTTCGAGTCCGGCATAGGCGTTGCCGTTCAGGGTACCTTTGCCGAGGGCGATTGCACCGTGTTCAAGTGCGAGGGTGATCTCTCCCGCTACTTTGTCAAGGAGGGTCGTGTTGAGGCTTCACCCTACAGCGAGATGCTCTGCCGCACCCAGGTACGCGTATATCTCGACGATTTCTCCTACTTCCTCACCGAGCCTATAAACAACCACCACATCCTCTGCCGCGGCAAGCATGCGGACGCTGTGAACGCGTTTTTTAAGCTTATCTGAATTCAAAATATTAACGAAACTAGGGGGCGGTCAATTTGTCTAAAGAACATGTGGACATGAGTGTACCCGTCATAGAAATGCGTAACATCGTCAAGAAATTCGGCGATTTCACCGCAAACGACGGGATTAACCTCACTGTTCACAAAGGCGAAATCCACGCAATACTCGGCGAAAACGGCGCGGGCAAATCCACGCTGATGAATCAGCTCTATGGTATGTTCAAGCCCACCTCCGGCGACATTCTCGTAAACGGGAAGAAGATTGAAATGAACAACCCCCGTGACGCGATAGATGCCGGCATCGGCATGGTGCATCAGCACTTCATGCTCGTACAGCCTTTCACCGTCACGGAGAACATCGTCCTCGGCACGGAGCCGAAAAAGGGCATCACCGTGGACATGGAGGCGGCACGGCGCAACGTCGTGGAGCTGTCGGAGCGGTACGGACTTTCAATCGACCCGGACGCGAAGATCGAGGACATTTCCGTGGGCATGCAACAGCGCGTGGAGATACTGAAGGCTCTCTACCGTGGCGCGAACATACTCATTCTCGATGAACCCACCTCCTCCCTCACGCCGCAGGAGATCGTTGAGCTTATCGGCATTATGCATAACCTCACGAAGGACGGCAAGAGCATTATCCTCATCACCCACAAGCTCAAAGAGATAAAGGAGTCGGCTGACTACTGCACTATTATCCGCCTGGGCAAGTACATAGACACCGTCGATGTCGACACCGTGAGCGAAAGCGACCTTGCAAGCATGATGGTCGGACGCAACGTCACCTTCAACGTCGACAAGCCCGAAAAAGAGCCGGGTGATGTCGTACTCGACGTAAAGGATCTGCACTGTCTCGACTATCGCGGAGTGGAGATACTCAAGGGCATTAACTTGCAGGTTCGTGCGGGCGAGATCGTCGGCATTGCGGGCATAGACGGTAACGGTCAGACGGAGCTGGTAGAGGTTCTCACCGGGCTTCGCAAGGGTACAAGCGGTCAGGTTTGCGTAAACGGAACCGACATTTTCAACAAGCCCCCGCGCTTCGGCTTTGACCACGGCGTGTCGAGCATTCCCGCCGACAGGCACAAGCACGGGCTTGTTCTCGACTTCTCCGTGGAAGATGACCTCATCTTGCAAAACCACAGTGACAGACCTTTTTCCATTCGCGGCATACTCAAGCGCGATGCGATATATGACCACGCCACCGAGTCCATTGAGGCTTACGACATTCGTCCTCGCCAGAGTGAGA
Source organism: uncultured Oscillospiraceae bacterium (assembly GCA_964644305.1). GTDB lineage: Bacteria > Bacillota > Clostridia > Oscillospirales > Oscillospiraceae > Limivicinus. The sequence continues at coordinate 9,629 of CAZXVA010000033.1, read as the reverse complement.
AACGCCCGGCAGGAACGCTATCCGGCGGCAACCAGCAGAAGGTCATCATTGCGCGTGAGGTGCAAAACGACAAGGATCTGCTTATCGCCGTCAACCCCACACGCGGGCTTGACGTGGGCGCGATAGAATACGTGCATGAACACATCGTGGCTCAGCGCAACAAGGGCAAGGCCGTGCTTCTGGTCTCGTTCGAGCTTGACGAAATCATGAGCCTTTCCGACATAATAGACGTTATATTCGACGGCAAGATCGTCAGCACCATCAAGGGCAGTGACGCCAACGAAAACGAGCTCGGTTTGATGATGGCAGGAGGTAAGCACAATGGATAAAAACAAGAATATCTTCACCATTATTTCCGAGAACAAGGTCGTTCACATCATTCTCTCTATCCTTCTCGCCTTTGCGGTCGGCGCGATCTTTCTTGCGGTAATGGGTCTTGACGTGGGCGAGGCCTACGGCAGGCTTCTGTCGAGCGTTACCGGTATAAAGGGCTTTTCCTACGTTGTGGTTTACTCCATTCCGTACATTATGACCGGTCTTTCCGTGGCATTCTCGTTCAAGACGGGCGTGTTCAACATCGGAGCTGAGGGTCAGTTCGTTGTGGGGTCTATGGCCGCCGCTGTGGTGGGCATACTGTTCGGGGAGTTGCCCAAGGGCGTGCTTATCCCGATGTGCTTTATCGCCGCCATGCTCGCAGGCATGATATGGGGGCTTATCGTGGCTCTGCTGAAAACCAAGTGGGGCATAAATGAAGTGCTTTCCATGATAATGTTCAACTGGATAGCCTTTTACCTTTCAAACTTCATCGCGGGTATCCCCGCAATACACTCCGACGGCACAGCAGAGGCGACAAAGAACGTCTCGGCAAACGCAAGCACACTTTTGTCCAAGGAGTTTATAAAGGAAGTCGGTCTGTGTCCGACGGCAAACTGGGGCATACTGGTCGTCATCGTGTTCACGGTCGCAGTATGGCTGATAATAGACAAGACCACTCTCGGCTACCGTCTGAAGGCCGTCGGCAGCAACCGCTTTTCCGCGGAGTACGGCGGAATAAACGTCAACGCCTCAATCCTCACAGCCATCGGCATCTCCGGCGCGATAGCCGGTCTGGGCGGTGCGTTGCAGCTGATGGGCATGGGCAACCGCATAAGCATTTTCTCCAGTCAGGAGGGCTTCGGCTTTGCGGGCATCGTGGTGGCTTTGATGGGTTGCTCGAACCCGTTCGGCGTATTTGTGGCGGGTCTGTTCTACGCCGCACTGACCTACGGCGGAAGCAAGCTAAACCTCGTCGGTGCGCCGACACAGCTTATAAACGTCATCGTCGGCACGGTCGTGTACTTCATCGCGATATCCGTTATATTCACTTACATAAAGGGCTTGAAGAAAAAGCCGCGTAAAGACAATTCTGCGGCGGCAAACGACAATGACAAGGAGGCGGCAAAAGTATGAATTCCTTTGTAAATGAGCTTGGCATAATCCTTTATGCAACCCTCGTGTACGCCACTCCTCTGCTCTACGCCGCACTCGGCTCTTGCTTTTCCGAGGTTTCGGGCGTTGTCAACATCGGCATTGAGGGAATGATGACGGTCGGCGCGTTCACGGGTACCGTCGTGGCATATTTCACTGGCAACCCATGGATAGGCTTCATATGCGGCGGTCTTGCGGGCATGCTGTTCGGCGCGTTGCACGCCGTGGCAACCGTAAACCTCGGCGCGGATCAGACCATTGCAGGTACTGCCATCAACCTGCTCGGTCCCGGCATCGTCATTATGATAGCGCGTGTGCTTTTCAACTCCACCGACACCATCCCCCTCACCCCCGCTCAGAAGATTCCCGCACTTTTCAAGGGGATTTTCGACACGAACACCGTGTTCGGTCGCTTTATGGACAATGTTTTCGCAAACTATGCCTCCACCTACATGGTCTTTCTCGTGGTAGTGCTGGTGTGGTTTGTGTTCTACAAGACAAGCTTCGGTCTCCGTCTTCGCGCCTGCGGCGAACACCCGCAAGCCTGTGAGACCCTCGGCATCAATGTAATGGCCGTTCGCTTCTGGTGCGTGTGCATCTCCGGCTTCCTCGCGGGCTTGGGCGGCGCGTGCGTGACGATGACCACCTCCAACCAGTTCAGACCCATCTCCATAGTCGGTCAGGGCTTCATCGCCATCGCGGCGGTCATATTCGGCAAATTCCGTCCTCAGGGCGCACTCCTCGGCTGTCTGCTGTTCGGCTTCTGCTCGGGCTTGAAGGTCGTTCTCGGCGGCTCGTCCGGTGTGAGCGTACACCTGATTTCCATGATCCCGTATGTTGTGACGGTCATCGTGCTTATTCTGTTTGTCGGCAAATCCCGCGTTCCCGCCGCGAACGGCAAGCCGTATATCAAGTCCAAATAAACGCGTTTTCACAAGCATAATTATCAACAAGTACGCAAAAAGCCCGTCAGCTTTCGGGCTTTTTGCGTGTAAAGCAAATATTCAAGGAGAATTAAAATGAACAAGTATCTCGACATATCCCCCGAAGTCAAAAAGGCACTCGACGAGGGCAAGCCCGTTGTCGCGCTTGAAAGCACGATCATTTCCCACGGTATGCCGTATCCCAAAAACGTGGAGACCGCTCTGCTCGTCGAGCAGACCATCCGCGACAACGGCGCAGTCCCCGCAACTATCGCCGTCATCGGCGGTCGCCTCAAGGCAGGTCTGAGCCGCGATGAGATAGAACACCTCGGCAAAGCCGGACGCGACGTGGCAAAGGCCAGCCGCCGCGATCTGCCCGCGCTCGTAGCTCGCAAGGCAGACGGTGCAACCACCGTCACCACCACCATGATAATCGCACACATGGCGGGTATCCGCGTATTCGCCACCGGCGGCATCGGCGGTGTTCACCGCGGTGCGGAGACCACCATGGACATCTCCGCCGACCTCGAAGAGCTTGCACAAACCCCGGTCATGGTCGTATGCGCGGGCGCAAAGAGCATTCTCGACCTTGGTCTCACGCTTGAATACCTCGAAACCCACGGCGTACCCGTGATAGGCTACGGCACGGAGGAGCTGCCCGCATTCTACACGCGCCACAGCGGCTTCGGCGTGGACTACCGCGTCGACTCTCCCGAGGAGCTGGCGGCAATGTTCGCGGCACAGCGCGGTCTTGACTATAAGGGCGGCATGCTCGTCACCAACCCCATTCCCGAGGAGTATTCCATGGACAAGGCCGTCATCGACGCCGCCATTGAAACCGCACTCAACGAGGCGAAGGCAAACGGCATCCACGGCAAGGAGACAACGCCCTTCCTGCTCGCCAAGGTAGTCGAGCTGACCGGCGGCAACAGCCTTGAAAGCAACATCCAGCTCGTCCTCAACAACGCCCGCCTCGCCGCAAAAACCGCGGCCGCACTGGCGTAAGCATACCGAAGTTTCATCAATCTGCCGCGATTATTCGCGGCAGATTTTGTATACACAGAGTTGATATCATATCAATATTTTGATATGATGTTGATATAATAGTGTCGGAGGTGTTTTTATGGCTTTGATTCGACCGAGTTCGGATTTGAGGAACAAATACAGCGAAATATCAGACTTTTGCAACCGCTATAATGAGCCGGTATTTATCACGAAAAACGGCTCGGGAGACTTGGTAGTTCTGTCAAACGCAGAGTATGAGCGTTTGTGCGGCGCGTCAACACTGCACCGTCTGCTTGACGAGGGTATCGAGTCCTGCCGAAACGGCGGCGGGCAGGCGGCGGACACGGTTTTTTCCGCGTTTGAGAGGAAATACGGCTTTGGAAACGTACAAGATAATAATTGAGCGCACGGCGCAATCAGACTTGGAAGAGCTTTTGGACTATATTGCCCTTGTTCTCCATGAGCCGAGGAGTGCCAGACGGATATATAACACGCTGAAAGCCGAAATCCTCTCCCTTGCCGAGCCTCCGTTCAGATATCCGCTTTTGCGCGACGAGGCATACCGCTCGCTCGGCATACGCCGTATTCTTATTGAAAACTACGCCGCGTTCTATACCGTGGACAAACAACAGCAGACCGTTCACGTTATTCGCATTCTTTATAATCGCAGAGAGTGGCAATCACTTTTATAATTTCCCTGCCCACGCCCGAGATATCGGGGCGTGGGCAGATTTTTGTTGAAATAATTGCCGCCACGCGGTATAATATACTGATTTATTATGTACTGTCATAAAGGAGCCGGCATGAGCGACAATTTCAAGGTATCCGTGCTATGCACGGCGTTTAACCACGAGGAATATATCCGCGACGCGCTGGAGGGCTTCGTCTCGCAGAAAACCGACTTTAAATTCGAGGTTCTGGTCAACGACGATTGCTCTACAGACGACACCGCGTCTGTCATACGCGAGTATGCCGCGCGTTACCCCGACATTATACGCCCCTTCTATCAGGAGAAGAACCTCTACTCCCGGGGCGGCATGCCGCACCTTTTTTCAAGCGTTTTTTACCCCAACGCACGGGGCAAATACTTCACTCTCTGCGAGGGTGACGACTACTGGTGTGACTGCGAAAAGCTCCAAAAGCAGGTCGATTTTCTCGACGCACACAGTGAGTATTCCGCGTGTGTACACAACACGCGCCTGCACTACTGCGACGGCAGTGCGCCCGACGCGTCTCTTCTCACCGAGGGCGAGGGTGACCGCGATGTGGACTTTTTCACTGTCATTCGCGGCGCGTCGCACTCTTTCCACACAAGCTCTATTATGGCGCGGCGCGAATTAATCGAGAATCCGCCGGACTTTCACTATGCCGCCGCCGAACACGGCTTCACCGATTATGCCATAGGACTGTGGCTGACGCTAAACGGCAAGGTGCGGCTTCTCGACCGGGTGATGAGTGTTTACCGCATTGCCTCAAACCCGACGGCATGGAGCAGTAAGCTCGACGCGCACTATGCCCGGCTGAAAGAGTTCATCACGGGTGAGCTTGCGATGATGGAGCTTTTGAAGGGACACTTGACTGACGAAGAACAGCTCCGCGCCACGCGCGAGGTGATGCGCGAACGGCAATATGAACTATATTATATAGAGGGTCGCGTTGACGAGCTTGTAAAGCCCGAGTTCAGCGATATTCACCGCGCAAGGGGGCTTAAATTCCGTATTGTGACGGAGCTGAAGCGGCTCTTCCCCGCTCTGCACCGGGCTTATCGCCGCCGCCGCGGCTACGAGGATTACTGAGCATGGACAACAAACAAAAGGTCGTTTCAAATCTCATATGGCGTTTTATGGAGCGGTTCGGCTCTCAGCTTGTGGCAATGGTGGTGCAGATCGTGCTTGCGCGTATGCTCGACCCCGAAGTATTCGGCACGGTTGCCAAGGTGACGATAATCACGACCATTCTGCTCGTATTCGTCGACAGCGGCATGGCAAACTCACTCATTCAAAAAAAAGACCCGGATGATCTGGATTTTTCATCGGTGTTCTTCTTCAACATCGTGTTTTGCCTGTTGCTGTACACCGGGCTGTTCTTCGCCGCGCCGGCGATCTCGCGTTTTTACGACGACGCTGAGCTGACGGCGATAGTGCGTGTGCTGGGGCTTACAGTTGTCGTGGCAGGCGTGAAAAACGTGCAACAGGCATACGTGTCCAAGACCCTGCAATTCAAACGCTTTTTCTTCGCCACCTTGGGTGGCACGCTCTTTTCCGCCGCATTGGGCATCACGATGGTCTTCCGCGGCTATGGCGTGTGGTCACTCGTGGCACAGCAATTGTCAAACGTCACCGTGAACACGGCAATACTCTGGCTGACTGTCGGCTGGAGACCGAAGTGGATGTTCTCGTTTAAGCGTTTGGTCGGGCTTTTGAGCTATGGGTGGAAGCTGTTGGTCTCGGGTCTGCTCGACTCTGTTTACAACAAGCTGCGCGAGATTATGATCGCGGTGTTCTACACCGACGCGGACTTGGCGTATTATAATCGCGGCAACACCTATCCCTATCTCATCGTGGAAAACATCAACGCCTCGATTGACAGCGTGCTTTTGCCGGTTTTGTCGGCGGAGCAAGACCACACCGAGCAGGTGCGCAACATGACGCGGCGCGCCATACGCATAAGCAGCTATGTGATGATGCCGATGATGATGGGGCTGGCCGTGTGCGCCGAGCCGCTCATCCGGCTGCTGCTGACGGAAAAATGGCTGCCGTGTGTGCCGTATCTGCGCATATTCTGCTTCAGTTATGCGTTTTATCCCCTGCACACGGCCAACCTCAACGCGATTAAGGCCATGGGGCGCAGTGATTTGTTCTTGAAGCTGGAAATCATCAAAAAGGTGTTCGGCGTGATAATCCTGCTCATCACCCTGCCCTATGGGGTGTATGTGATGGCGCTGAGCCTGCTGTTCACAAGCGTGATGAGCCAGCTGATAAACTCCTGGCCGAACAAGCGCCTTTTGGGCTATTCATATCTCCAGCAGTTCAAGGACATGCTGCCGTCGATGCTGTTGTCGTGCGCGATGGGCGCGGCGGTGTACCCGCTGTCCCTTCTCGGCCGGAGCGACTGGGTGACGCTGCCGCTGCAGGTGATTTTGGGCGCGGCGGTGTACGTCGGCGGGTCAATCATATTCAAGCTGGACAGCTTTAATTATCTTCTTTCCATCATAAAAAAGCTTCTGCACCGCGAAAACGGGCAGGGGCAAGAGGCAGGTGCGGAAAATGGCTGATGTGAAGAACATACTGGTGTTCCCCGCCGGGACTGAGATTGCGCTGGAGATTCACGACGCGCTCAAATACAGCAAGTTCGTCAAGCTCTTCGGCGCGACGAGCGTGGACTGCCACGCGGATTTCGTGTTCAGGGAGTGCGTTTCGGGCGTGCCGTTTGTCGACGCGCCGGGGCTTATCGACGCGCTCAATGACATCATCGACCGCCTCGCCATTGACTATGTCTATCCCGCGCATGACAGCGCCCTTTTGCGCCTGACGCAGGAGCAGGCGCGGCTTCACGCGCCGGTTGTGACCTCGGCGTTGGAAACCGTGGAAATCACGCGCTCGAAGAACAAGACCTATGAATATCTCGCCGGGGCGGACTATCTCCCCGCGAGCTACCCGGACGCGGACAGCGTCCCGGCCTACCCGGTGTTCATCAAGCCCTCGGTGGGTCAGGGCGCAGTGGGCGCGCAGCGCATTGACAGCCGCGCCGCGCTCGACGCGGCACTGGCCGACGGCACGGAGTACGCAATATGCGAGTATCTGCCGGGGGAGGAGTTCACAGTGGACTGCTTCACGGACAGGCACGGGGCACTGCGCTTCGTTTCGCCCCGTTCACGCGCGCGCATACGCGCGGGGATCTCGGTGCGCTCGCGCGCATTTGCCCCGGACGAGGGCATCATGCGCGTGGCCGAGGACATCAACCGCCGCTTTGACTTCAACGGCGCGTGGTTTTTCCAGCTGAAAAAGAACGCACAGGGGGAATACCGCCTGATGGAAATCGCCCCGCGCATTGCCGGAACGATGTGCATGGCGCGCAACCTCGGCGTGAACATGCCGCTGTTGACGCTGTATAACCACTGGGGCTACGACGTGGGCATCATCAACAACGCCAACGCCGAGCTTATCGACCGCGCGTTCATCAACCGCTTCAAAACCGACATCGAGTATGAGCGCGTGTACGTGGATTTTGACGACACGGTGATATTGCGCGGCGAGGTCAACAGCATGCTGATGATGTACCTTTATCAGGCGAGAAACGCCGGGAAAAAGCTTGCACTGCTGACAAAGCACGCAAACGACTTGGCCGAAAGCCTTGAAAAGCACGCCATATCCCCCGCGCTTTTCGACGAGATTATCCACATCGAAAAATCGGCGGACAAGGCCGCGCACATAAAGCCGCACTCCATACTCATCGACGATTCCTTTGCCGAGCGCAAGCGCGTGCACGACGAATGCGGCATACCGGTTTTCGACCTGGACATGGTTGAAAGTCTTTTGGACTGGCGCGCCTGAGCCAAGGCGCGGCGCACAACATGAAAGGAGAACAATTCATGAGCACCATCAACGTCACCCGCTCCTCCATGCCGGAGTTTGAGGAATACTGCGAGGAGATTCGCGACATTTGGGACAGCCGTTGGCTGACGAACATGGGCACAAAGCACCGCGAGCTTCAAGCGGGGCTTGAAAAATACCTCGACGCCGAGCACGTCACGCTGTTCACAAACGGCCACCTCGCGCTTGAAAATCTCATCGAGGCGCTGGAGCTGCACGGCGAGATAATCACCACGCCGTTCACCTTCGCCTCCACCACACATGCCATACTCCGCTGCGGCTGCACGCCGGTATTCTGCGACATAAACCCCGTTGACTACACCATCGACGCGGAGAAGATTGAGCCGCTCATCACCGAGAAAACCGTCGCCATTCTCCCCGTGCATGTTTACGGCAACCTCTGCGACACCGAGCGCATCGACGCCATCGCCAAGGCGCACGGCCTGACGGTCATCTATGACGCGGCGCATGCCTTCGGCGTGAAGAAAAACGGCGTGAGCTCGGCCAATTTCGGCGTGGCGTCAATGTTCTCGTTCCACGCGACGAAGGTGTTTCACACAATTGAGGGCGGCGCGGTGTGCTGCCGCGACGAAAAGCTGGTCGGGCGGCTCAACGATTTGAAAAACTTCGGCATTCACGGGCCGGAGAGCGTGCCCTTTGTCGGCGGCAACGCCAAGATGAACGAGTTTTGCGCGGCGATGGGAATATGCAACCTGCGCCACATCGACGAGGAAATCGCCAAGCGCAAAAAGGCTTTCGAGCGCTACAATGAACGCCTTTCGGGCGTTGAGGGCATCACACTCAACCGCGCCCAGCCCGGTGTCACGCCCAACTATGCTTACTACCCCGTCGTTTTCGACGGCTATAAATACACCCGCGATGAGGTTTTCGCGCGCTTGGGCGAAAACGGCATTGTCGCGCGGAAGTATTTTTACCCCATCACAAATTCCTTCGAGTGCTTTGACGGCAAGCCCGGCTTCAACCCGGACGACACCCCCGTCGCCAAGCACATCGCCGACTCCGTCCTCACTCTCCCCATGTACGCCGACCTCCCGCTTGAGGAAGTGGACAGAATATGCGATGTGGTGCTTGAGTAAGAAAAAAACTGCCGCAAAATGTGTTGTTTGCGGCAGTTTTTTATGTGTTCGGTTCAGCTTTTCTTGACAGCAGCTCGCATGTACGCTATTCTATATTCAAGCTAAGGACGGCGGCGAACAACTCCGCAAGGTACATACCGAAGGAGTGAACGCTATGGGTACAGCCGAAATAATAGCGTTGCACATGCTCGTTATCGCGGCAGTTTCTTTGGGCTTTTCATTAGGCAAAAAGAAATAACCGCCCCCCAGTCCTAGCGAGAAGCGGCAATTTCAACTATTCCCTTAGTTGTCCGTCTTCCCGCTAGCCCCGGGAAGACGTCCTTAGTGAATGTATCATAAATCGCCGTGCGAGTCAAGAGGCAAGTTTTATAACAGCACGTTCAAGGGGCAGAGCGAGTATTGGGTGAAGGACTATGACGGGACAAACGGAAGTCTCATAGTCATGGAGAACATAGACTGACGGAGGGCGTTATGGAGACCATCATAAACTTTGCTGTCATTTTGCTGGTGTCGCTGACAGTTGTCACGGTGTTTGCGGTTTTGTA
>CAZXVA010000032.1:0-22287 GCA_964644305.1 uncultured Oscillospiraceae bacterium | reverse complement strand
CTCCTTCCGTAACTGGGTTAATACAGGGAATACTCCTGCTGTATACAAAAAATTATTTTTCCTCGGCCTCGGCGGCAGGCTCGGCGGCCTGTTCGGGCTTGGGCTGCTTGGGCTTGGCCGGCTTTTTGGGCGGCGTGGTGGGCTTGGGGGAGAGGAAGATGGACATGCTGCGCCCCTCAAGCTTGGGCTGCTTGTCGAGATTTGCGATATCAGCGCACTTCGCCGCAAAGTCGCGCAGAAGCGTTTCGCCGATTTGCGTATGCGCCATTTCGCGGCCGCGGAAACGCACGGAAGCCTTGACGCGGTCGCCGTCGGCGAGGAACTTCTGAGCGTTTTTGAGCTTGGTGTTGAAGTCATTGGTGTCGATACCGGGAGACATGCGAATCTCCTTTATCTCAATGACGCGCTGATTCTTCTTGGCTTCCTTTTCCTTTTTGGTCTGCTCAAAGCGGAACTTGCCGTAGTCCATAATGCGGCAGACGGGGGGATTGGAGCCCGGAGCGATCTTGACGAGATCCAGCTCGTTCTCAATGGCAATTTCAAGAGCCTGCTGCGCGGACATAATGCCCAGCTGCTCGCCCTCTGCCCCTATGAGACGCACTTCCTTGTCAATGATCTCCTCGTTGATTTGATGAACAGCGTTTGCGATTGTAAAACACCTCCGGTTAACAGCACAAAGATTGAATGAAATAACTGCAAAAAGCGCGGATGCACAGCATCCGCGCGTAAAAACACATTCTCCGGCCATGTAACCGGTGCGTCCTTATTGACCTCGGCGAGCCAAACGCTGCCGGGTGAGGCTGGCGGATACCATACCTTCTTTGTTTTAGCTTTGCTATTATAATCTAACATGTTGCAGTTGTCAAGGGTTTTTTGCGGGAATAATTCGTGATTTTTCGCAGTATTCCGCCGAGGATTTTTCACCACCGTGATAAAACATCGGCTCCGGGGACATGCTATTTGTATGTTGATAAACGGAGTTGAGGGGCTTGGCGGAGTATTTCGCGGTTTTTGTTTTGGGCGGCGTCATGTACGGGTTGCTGGAAATTTTGTGGCGCGGGTGGACGCACTGGACAATGCTTTTGTGCGGCGGGGTGTGCTTTGCGCTGATGTACCGCATTGGCCGCGCGGCGATGAGCGGGGCGAAAAAATGCGTGATGAGCGCGGCGGTGATAACGAGCGTGGAATTTGTGACGGGGTGCGTGGTAAATCTGAAGCTGGGACTGGGCGTATGGGACTATTCGGCGCAGGGGCTGAACCTGATGGGGCAGATTTGCCCGCGGTTTGCGCTGATGTGGCTGGGCCTGAGTGCGCCGGGGCTATGGGTGTGTGCACAGCTGAGGCGCGCATTCGCCGCCGCGCGAGGCGGCGGCGACGAGGCGGAGAATCAATAATTTTCGTTCGGCGCGCCCTCGGCATTTTCCTGCTCCATGGCGAGCTTGACGATGCGGCTTGTGCCGAGGCGGTCAGCACCGAGGGCGATGAAATCCTCGGCGTCGGCAAGGCTGGAGATGCCGCCGGCGGCCTTGACCTTGACGGTGGCGGCGCAGTCGGCGCGCATGAGGGTGACGTCCTCGCGCGTGGCGCCGCCCTTGGAAAAGCCGGTGGAGGTCTTGATATAATCCGCGCCGCACTCGGAGACGATTTGGCACATTTTGACCTTTTCCTCCTCGGTGAGCAGGCAGCACTCGATGATGACCTTGAGGATATGGCCGCGCGTGGCCGCGCGGACGGCGGAAATGTCCTTGGCGACGGCGTCCCAGCAGGCGTCTTTGACCATGGAAAGGTTGATGACCATGTCGATTTCGTCAGCGCCGTTATTGACGGCGTCCTCGGCCTCGAACGCCTTGGCGGCGGTGGTCATATAGCCGTTGGGGAAGCCGATGACCGTGCATATTGCGAGCTTGTCGCCGACGTAGCGCTTCGCGCCCGCGACATGGCAGGGCGGAATGCAGACGCTGGCGCAATTATATTTGATGGCCTGATCGCAGAGCGCGCGAATCTCGGCCGAGGTACAGTCAACGCGCAGCAGGGTATGGTCACAGGTTTTGAGTATATCCTTGATATCCATTTGTGGGTTCTCCTTTTCGCAAATCTTGCGCTTATTATATCCTTTTTTCGTGGCATATTCAAGAGGTGAACGAGAATAGATTCTAACATGATAATTACACGAAAAGGACGGCAATGCACATGGACATGATATCCCCCAGCAACTACATAAGGCTATGCGGCGCGATGGCGGGACGCCCCGCGTATTCCCATTCCAGCCGAGGGCAGGAGTTTTACACGTTTCCGCTGGAGGTGCTGCGCCTGTCGGGCAACGGCGACGTGATAAACGTGGTGGCAAGGCCGGAGCTTTTGGCCGCCGCCGAGGCGGACGAGCGCGCGCGCATCTGCGTCGAGGGTGAGGTGCGCACGTTCAACAACCGCCGCGGTGAGGGGGCAAAGTTGGTGATAACGGTGTTCGCAAGGCAAATATACCTCACGGACGAGCCGGACGAGAACACCGTGACACTGACCGGGACGCTGTGCAAAGAGCCGAATCTCAGGTGCACCCCAATGGGGCGGGATATCTGCGACTTGATGGTGGCGGTGAACCGGCACTATGGGCGCTCGGACTATCTGCCGTGTATATGCTGGGGCATGACGGCGCGGCAGAGCGCCGCGTGGACCGTCGGCACACGCGTGACGCTCAACGGGCGGCTTCAAAGCCGGAAATACATAAAGCTGACCGACGAGGGCGCGACGGAGAAAACCGCCTATGAGGTGTCTGTGACGGAGATAGCCGAGGCGGAATGAATCGGAATAAAAAGGGCGCAAAATGCTCCCCGCGAATGCGGGGAGCATGGGAATGTTGAACTCAATCCTCTTCCTCTTCGGCCACGTCGACAAGAACCCATGAGGTGTTTTCGGGGAGATAGTTTTCGACGACGGGGATGAGGCGGTCGTTTATTTTGCCGACAGCGACATTGGGCTTGAGGTCGTCGACATTATAAGGGTAGGCATACTTATCCGTGCGCAGATACACGCGGTCATAGAGCTTCATGAAAAGCCTTGCGTCCTGGCCGTTGTCGTCGGCCTTGACGAGGGCGGGCTTGGTGTCGCAATAAATGGACAGGAGCCCATCTCTGTCCTGAAGTTGATTGGCCACGTAAATCGCGAAGCCGCAGACCGCCGTGGCAGTGCCGGGCGAGGTGGACAGCGTGCGGGTATAGATAAGCTCGGTGGGCTCGGAGAAAACGGGGTGCGCCACGTCCGCGAGGATGACCTCGTCAAAGCCCATGTCAAAAAGCTCTTGCGCGAGCTGGGCGGCATAGTTTCTGACGGAGATATTGTACGGGTCGAGCCACGTGCCGGTGTCGTCGATATAATTGGCGTTATTGTCGGCACGGCGGAGGGTGACGGTGGTGCTGCGCGAAGCGAAAAGCTCATCAATGCAGCAGCTTATCTGCGCGGCGAGGTAAATGCCCTTGTTCTCCTCTTTGAGCCGGGTGATGAGGGCGGGCATGGCCGCGGTCTGCTCGGTGGAGACGGTGAGGCCGTAGCTGAGCGCCATTTCGGACTGAGAATCCCACAAAAGCTGACCGGAACGGGGCTTCATCTCCAGCACGAGGCCGTTGCCGGACTTCAAGCGCGCAGTATATTCGCCGAGTTTTTCGGCGGTGACGTCGGTATAGGGGACGAAAATGGCGCGAAACTCCGGCACGGATGTGCCCGCCGTGGCCTTGATATAGGAATAATTCGGCTGGTCATACACAAGCTCGGCGTCGACGGTGTCAAAGATGCGAACCTCGTTGCCGGAGCTGTCAATGGCGGTTTTGCCGTCGGAGAGGATGGGCAGCTCGACATTGACGCCGTCCTTGGTGATGACGGCGTATTTCTGCATGCCGTAAAACAGCACGACGATGAGCATGATGACGCCGAGGAGTATGGCCGAGGGGACAAGCGCGTAATTGCGCTTTTTTTTGCGCCCTTTATAAAACTCTGTTATCTTTGCCAAGTCAGCGTTCCTTTCAAATCATCATGCCGCGCTTTTTCGCCTCAAAGGTGAGCTCATCGCGGAAATCGGGGTGCGCGATGGCGATGAGGTTTTTGACGCGCTGAGAAAGCGGCAGACCGCGAAGCTTTGCGATGCCGTACTCGGTGACGATGTAATCGACGTCGTTCTTGCCGGTGGTGACGGCGGCGCCGGGGGTGAGAATGGGCTGAATCTTGCTGATGGTGCCGTTTTTCGCGGTGGAGGCGAAGGCGATGAAGCTTTTGCCGCCCTTGGACTGGCATGCGCCGCGCACAAAGTCGAGCTGGCCGCCCGTGCCGGAGAGGTGCTTTGTGCCGATGGTTTCGGCGCAGACCTGACCCAAGAGGTCAACCTCGACGGCGGCGTTGATGGAAATCATGTTGTCATTTTTGCAGATAGTGGCGGGGTCATTGACATAGTCCACGGGCATGATGGCGATGCCGGGGTTATCGTCGATATAATCATAAATGCGCTGAGAGCCGAAGGCGAACGTGGTGACGGACTGGCCGCGGTGAATCTGCTTTTTGCTGTTGTTGACCGCGCCGCACTCGATGAGCTCGACCATGGAGTCGGTGAACATTTCGGTGTGGATGCCGAGGTCGTGCTTGGCCTTGAGCGCCATGCCGGTGGCGTCGGGAATCGCGCCGATGCCGAGCTGAATGCATGCCCCGTCCGGAATCTGCTCGGCGATGAGGTTGCCGATGGTGACGCTGACATCGTCCAGCGTGACGGGCGGGAGCACGGGCAAGGCGTGGTTATCCTCGATTATGGCGTCGACCTGGCTGACGTGCACCTGCAAGCCGCACACGGCGCGCGGCTGGCGGTCATTGACGACGACGAAAATACGCTTGGCCTTGTCGATGCTCGCCTCGCTGAGCGAAGCAACGGTGGCGAGGCTGAAATAGCCGTGCTTGTCCATGGGGGAGACCTCGGTGATGAACACGTCGAAGTCATAAAGCGAGCGAATGTCGCCGGGGATATCGCGGTAATAGTTCGGGATGAAGTCCGCCCAGCCGCCGTTTATCGCCTTGCGCGCGCCGTTGCCGGCAAACCAGGAAAGTCCGGTGAACTTTCCGGCAAGGTCGGGGTCGGCATAGCATTCAAGCGGGTAGACATCCAAAAGGGAGTCGATTTTGACATTGTCAATCTCCCCTGCCTTGGCGCGCGCGGCAATCGCCGTGACGAGCGAGGCGGGGTGCGCCGCCGCCGCGTCCATGCCGATCATCCAGCCGCTTTGAACGCGCGCGGCGGCCTCGGTCATGGTGGTGAGCTTGGCTTGGTATATCTCTTTCCAGTCGGACATTTTTATATGCTTCCTTTCGTGAGTTGTTTATATAAAATAAAATAATAAGCTATTTTCTGCGGCGGCGTTCGCGGTGCTCGGAGTAGATGCGATTGCCGGAAATGCGGCTGTCGGACTCTTGCATGAATTTTTTCAGCCGGTCTTCAAACTCCTTGTCGGCAGTCTGGGGCGCGGCTTCGCCGTCGTCCCGGCGCGGCGGGCGCGGCGGGCGCGCAGGCTGTGCCGCGGGTGCTTCCGCTGCGCGCTTGAGCGAGAGGTTTATCTTGCCGCCCTCGCCGATGCTCATCACGCGCACCTTGACCGCCTGACCGACGGTGAGATAATCCGAGATGTCATTGACGTAAGTGTTCGCGACCTCGGAAATGTGGACAAGACCGCTTCCGCCGCCCTCAAGGGCGACGAACGCGCCGAATTTTGTGATCCCCGTAACCTTGCCGTCTACTACGGCTCCGACAGTTGTTTGCATGCGGCACTCTCTTCCCCGATCGGCGTGTCAGGCTCGCCGTCGGATTGTATAAAATAAAAAATTTTTTCGCCGGGCTTGACCAACCCAAGACGTTCGCGCACAAGAGATTCCATTATTTCGCCGCTTTTGACCTTTTCGTAGTGCGCATTGAGTGCGAGGTTTTCGTCCAGCGCGCGCTGATACTCACTCTCCAGCTGCGCCACGGCAGCCTCGGCGCGATAAACGGCGTTGAGCGACGAGCAAAACACCGCCAGCGTGTACAGCAGCAGCGCAACCGCCGCCGCATGAAAAAGCGAAAAACGGATATTCATCAATTCCTCTTTCCACCGGGGCGCGCATCGCGCAGTCCCTGTCATTTAATATAATTCATTTTCGCGCTTTTTGAAAGAGAAATTTTGTTGTTTGTGCGAATTTTTTTATAATTTTTTCACTGCATGCGCCGAGGCGGACAACAGCGGAGAATAAGCCGTCCGTCACGGCATAAACCGCGTCGCTGAGAGTGTGCATATACCCGGCGAAGCCGAGAAGCGACGCGGCAAGCTCCCACAGGCCCATTTTCCCGCTCCCCGCGCCCATGGCAAAGGCAAAGGCCGCAAGCCCGGACACGAGCGCGAACGCCACATCCAGCGCCGCCGCGCCGCCCCGCCCGCTTCGGCGGCGGAGTGGGCGGACGAAATCATAGCACACGCCGAGCGCCGCACCCAAAACAAAGGCAAGCGCAAGGCGAACACCCTGCAACGCAACCGCCTGCTCCATCAGCCGAACAGCCGCGCGAGAAGCGGCAAGCGCTCTGCTGCCTCGTCATAGCTCAGCTCGCGGATATGCCCGTCAAGCTCCAAGCAGCCGAGGTCAAGGTCAATGCGCTCAACGTGCAGCGCCTCGCCCCTGATGGTCAGCTCGCCCATGCTCGTGGTGAGCACGACGGTGTTTTCATCAAAGCCGGACACGTCCTCCACGCCGGTGAGCGTCATGCGCGCGCGGTTTTCCATGGCGACGGCATGGTCGCGCCGGGGCGCGGTTTCATGTTCGTATGGCTGTTCATAAGGCATAGTGCAGCACCTCCCGGTATCAATACTATGCCGGGGCGGAGTGATTTATCAGTCGTCAAGCTGCCAAGGCAGGTCGACGTATGCCGCCGCGTGGTGCATGGCGGGGATGACGTGCTCGATGACGTCGGCGGTTTTTATCTTGAGGGAGGAGCTGTTTATGCATGGGTGACAGCCGAAATATTCATTGCGCAAAAGGTCGCGGTCAATGAGCAGGTGCACGGCGTTATCCCCATCGTTCATCAGCCCCAGCACGCTGACAGAGCCGGGCGTGATATCAAGGGCGGCGAGCATCTGTTCGGGCGTGGCAAAGGAAAGGCGCGCCGTGCCGATTTGCTTGGAGAGGATTTTGGTTTTGAAGGGCTTGTCCCCCGGCATGAGCAGGAGATAAAGCTCGGTCTGCTGGCGGTTTGTGAGGAGCAGATTCTTGCATATCTCACAGCCGAGAACCTTTTCGATCTCGTGGCAATCGTCAATATGGTCGGCATAATCATGATCCACGCGGGAATACTCCACGTTGAGAGAATCGAGAAGCGAGTAACAGCGTTCTTCTTTTTCTATGCGCTTGTCCTCCGGGCGGCCGGAGTGGAGGGTGTTGTCAATATACATAAGCGTTCACCTCTTGTTGGACGGCAGCCAAACATGCTGCTTTTCGGCCTCGGCAATGAGGGCGTCACGAAAATCGGGATGGGCAAGTGAGATGAGCGCGTCCGCGCGCTCCCACGCGCTCAAGCCGGCGAGATTCGCCGCGCCGTACTCGGTGACGACATAGTGCACCACGCTGCGCGGGGTGGTAATCACGTCGGCGGAAAAGTGCGGCACGATGCGCGATACGCGCCGGCCGGCCTTGTCGGTGTACGTGGACGGGAGGCACAAAAACGCCTTGCCGCCCTTGGCGTGGACAGCGCCCGTGACAAAGTCGAGCTGGCCGCCCGTGCCGCTGATTTGGCGCATGCCGGAGCTTTCGGAATTGACCTGGCCGAAGAGGTCAACATTCAAACAGCCGTTGATGGATATCATGTTGTCATTCTGCGCAATCACGTGCGGGTCGTTGACATAGCTCAGCGGCAGGCCGAGGAAGTATTCATTGTGGTCAACCCAGTCATAAAATTCGCGGCTGCCCGTGAAAAGCGCGCCGACGTTTTTGCCGGGGTGAAGCGTTTTGCGGCAGTTGGTGAGCTTGCCGGCCTTGTGCATGGCGAGATACCCGTCGGAGACAAGCTCGGTGTGCATGCCGAGGTCGCGCAAATCGCTTTGCGCGATGAGCTCGCCCAAGGCGTTGGGCAGGCCGCCGATGCCGAGCTGAACCGTCGAGCCGTTTTTGATGAAGGGCATGATGTTTTGCGCGATGCGCATCTCGGTCTCGGTGGGAGGCGGGGCTTTCATGTCGAATATGGGATAGCCGCCGGTTTCCACAACGGCGTCAACCTCGGAGATGTGGACGAAGCTATCCTCATTGCCGCACACCCACGGGAGCGAGTCATTGACCTCGACAATGACGTAATCCGCCTTTTTCAAAATGGATTTCGGCACACCCTGACAGCAGGCGCGGCTGAAATACCCCTTGTCGTTCATCGGCGTGACGGACAGCATCGCCACGTTGACCGTGAGATAATTTTCATAGTATGCGCCGAGGTTTCTGAAGTCCATGGGGATGAAGAAGCCGAGGTGCTTGTCGACAAGATGGCGCTCGTATGCCGAGCAGAACCACGTGTTGTACACAAAGTGCTCAAACGTCGGGTCGCACTCGGCGGCGCGAATCGGCCCGTAGATGAGATTGCCGCGGATTTTGACGTTTTTCAGCTCATCGCGGCGGCGCGCAAGCGCCTCATCAAGCGTCTTGGGGAAGCCGTTGTTGGACGAATAGTCCACCCAGTCCCCGCTCTTCACGATTTGAACAGCCTCATCCGCCGTTTTCAGCTTTGCGCGATATTCATCAAAAACAGACATCTCGTTATATCTCTCCTGCAAATAACCATCTTTTTTCTACATTATCAGTATATGTTATCACCCCGCGCATTGCTTGTCAATCGGCGATTTGGCGTTTGTCAAAAGCGGATAATTTGCTATTGAAATATTTCTTGAAAAGATATATAATAAGCATGAAATATCTTTTGAGGACAGTGTGATGGCTAAGGGCAAGACTTATATGTGCTTTGACTTGAAGTCGTTTTTCGCGTCGGTGGAGTGCGTGGAGCGCGGGCTTGACCCGTTCACGACGAGCCTTGTAGTGGCCGACCCGACGCGCGGCGAGCGGACAATCTGCCTTGCGGCGACGCCCGCAATAAAAGCACAGGGCGCGAAAAGCCGCGGGCGGGTTTATGAGATTCCCAAGGGGATTGAATACATCCTCGCCCCGCCGCGCATGCGGCTTTATATGGACTATTCCGCGCGCATTTACGGCATTTATCTGCGCTTTGCCGCGGCGGAGGATATTCACGTATACTCCATTGACGAGATTTTCATGGACGCGACGGCGTACATGGGCGCGCGGGGGCTTTCGCCGCGCGGCTTTGCCCGCGCCGTCATGGATGAGATTTTCAACGAAACGGGCATAACCGCCACCTGCGGCATCGGCGAGAACATCTATCTTGCCAAAGTGGCGCTGGACGTGATATCCAAGCACTCGCCGGAGTTCATCGGCGAGCTGACAGAGGAGAGCTATCGCGAGCTTTTGTGGGACCACCTGCCGCTGACGGACTTTTGGAGCATAGGCACAGGCACGGTCAACCGCCTTGCGCGCATGGGCATACGCACACTGCGCGAGCTGGCGCACGCGGACGAGGCGCTTTTGCACAGGGCGTTCGGCGTGGACGCGCAGCTGCTGATTGACCATGCGTGGGGGCGCGAGAGCGTGACGCTGTCGGACATCAAAGCGTACACGCCGAAAAGCCGGTCACTGTCGACGGGGCAGGTGCTCCACTCCGGGTATGACCGCGACGGGGCGCGGCTGCTGGCGCTGGAAATGGCCGAGCTTTTGAGCCTTGACCTTGTGAAAAACGGCGTGGCGGCGGGCTGCATCGAGCTGTCGCTGGGGTATTCGTTCTCATCCGACGTGCCGCCGGCACACGGGACAATATCCCTCAACCCGCCGACAAGCTCGACGAAAAAGATTTTGGAGCACACGGGCGCGCTGTATGACCGCATCGCCGCGCAAAAGGGCGAGGTATTCCGCCTGAACATCGCGTTCGGCCGACTTGTTGACGAGCGGAGCGTGCAGTATGACATGTTCACCGACATTCAGGCCATTGAAAAAGAGCGGCGCTTACAGCGCACAATAGTGAACATGAAAAACAAATACGGCAAAAGCGCCATTTTCAAGGGCATGAACCTGATGGAGGGCGCGAAAACCCTTGAACGCAACAGGCAGATTGGAGGTCACAACGCAAAATGAACAATTTTGAGCGGGCAAAGCAGTTTATGCCGTTTTCGCCGCTGAACGGGCTGGACGACACGCTTGCCGCGCAGGAGCGAGTGCGCGAGGAGCGCATTTACCTCGGCGAGGACGCCCAGCAGGAGCTCAACCGCAAGCTGTTGGGGCTTGAGCCGGGCGAACGGATAACGGCGGAATATTATCGCGGCGGGCGATACGTGCGCGAAAGCGGCGCGGTGAGCAAGGTGGACGTGACCGCGCGGCGGCTGATACTGGGCGAGGTGCGCATTCCGATTGACGACTTGAAAGAGATATACAGGAGGTAACACGGCATGGACATTGGGAAAACGATAAGCCGCGCGCGGCGCGAGGCCGGGCTGAGTCAGGCGGGGCTTGCCGCGCGGCTGACAATGCTGGGCGTGGACGTGACGAATCAGGCAATATGCAAGTGGGAAAACGGCTCGACGCTGCCGAACGCAAAGCAGCTTCTCGTGCTGTGCGCCGCGCTGGGCATGGAGGACGTGCTGGGCGAGTTCACAAACGGGAAATACGGCGCGTATTCCGGCCTCAACGCCGCCGGGCGCAAAAAGCTGGGCGAATACCGCGAGCTGCTTGTGGCAAGCGGGCTGTACTCCCCCGCCGCGTCAAAGCGCGAGGAGGAGACGCGCCGCCGCTCTTTGCCGCTGTACTCGCTGGCGGTTTCCGCCGGGACGGGGCAGTTTCTCGACGGAGAGAATTATGAAATGGTCGAGGTCGGCGCGGAAGTGCCGGACGGGGCAAACTTCGGCGTGCGTGTCGCGGGCGACAGCATGGAGCCGCAGTTTCATGACGGCGAGGTGATATGGGTGCGCCAGCAGCGCAGTCTCATGACGGGCGAAATCGGCATATTTTTGTACGACGGCTGCGCCTATCTCAAAGAGCTTGCCGCCGGGCGCGACGCGCTCGCCCTGCACTCGCTCAACCCCAAATACGCCGACATTATCATCTCGCCGGAGCTGCCGCTGCGGGTGCTGGGCAAGGTGATCGGCCACGGGGTGTGAAAGCAAGGAATACATATAAGCATTGAAAAGGCGCGGCATGTATGATAAAATGAACGTCGATTTCGTTCGATGAATTGGAGACAGAGATGAAAACTGCCGTCAGATATAAATTAGGCGTGATTATTTTCGCCCTCGCCGTGCTCGCGCTGGGCATATTCGTGTGCGTGAAGCTGTTGGCGAAAGCGCCGGAGGAGGTTGACCCCCACGCGGGTCAGGTTTACATCTATGACGGGTTTGACTGGATATGGATGACGCCGCTGGAAGGCGTCCCGGCGAACACGATGACCGCCGAGATGTTCACCGCAAATGGCACCGAAATCAGCTATATCGGCAATGACTATGAGGTTTTGCGCGGGATTGACGTGTCCGAGCACCAGCACGAGATAAACTGGCCGCAGGTCGCGCAATCGGGCGTGGACTATGCGTACATTCGCCTCGGCCGCCGGGGGTACACCGAGGGCGGGCTGTTTGAAGACCCGTATTTCGCGGCAAACATGCAGGGCGCGCAAAGCGCGGGGCTGAAAACGGGCGTATACATGTTTTCGCAGGCCATCACCGTGCAGGAGGCTATTGAGGAGGCCAACTTCGTCCTCGAGCGCATCGGCAAATACGGCACTTCCCTGCCCATCGTGTTCGACTGGGAAAAAATCGAGGACGCTGGCGCGCGCACGGCGAACATGACTATGGCCGGGCGCACAGACTGCGCCGTGGCCTTTTGCGAAACGATAAAGAACGCGGGGTACACCCCGTGCGTGTACTTCAACCGCAACCTCGGCTATTACGGGTACGATTTGACCCGCCTGACGGACTATATGTTTTGGTTCTCCCTGCCCGAAAGCCCGTTCCCGAACTTCTATTACGCCGCCGACATGTGGCAATACAGCTTCACGGAAACCGTCCCCGGCATAAGCGTGGAAACCGACATGAATCTGTGGTTTATCCCGAAGGAAACAACCCCGGCGGATACGGCGCAATGATGAAAAGCAGCACCCTGCACCGGGTGCTGCTTTTTATATATCGCCTGTAGGCTTTCACATTCCAGCCGATGGCGAGGGAGCGGGTGGTTATGAAGCGGCGGTAGATGCCGTGTTGCTTGATGGGCTTGTCGTGTGTGCCGCTTGGGGTAATTTCGCCATTGTCGACTTGCCTCGGACGGGGTCAGGGCAAACACGGCGGTAAGATTCCCGCGAGGACGGCGGCGATTAGCGCCATGCCAAGCGTAGCGGCGAGCCATTTATTGCGCTTGTCGGTTTTCGTGATATAGGGCATCAAATCCTCGGTGCCGGGTATTATCCACGCTTTCGTGTGGCCAACCCGCAAGCCTTGCAAAATGGTTTGCAACAGTATCATTCATTTCTATCTAAATACCGTTCGCACTCCTGCTCCAGTGCATGCCATGTGGGATACGCTGCGCCGGTATGCTCAAAAAATCGCTTGATATCGCGGTTGAGCGCATTCATCTCGTCTACCGCGTTCATAGCGTGGTCGGAGACGCAGATTTTGCCAAGGCTTGTGGCGAACATGAGCTTAAAAAAGCGCAGGCATGTCTTGCGATAGGCGTCAGTCTCAAAAACCTTGTCCGCTTCCGGCAGAATCTCGTGCCCTGCATTCCGAATGGCACGGTAAGCCTCAATGTTGGCATCAATCAACCGATTAAAGTAAGCGATGTTGCCTTTAAGTTTTCTCAGGTTGCCGTCGGTTTTGTAACAGGCAAAAGCCGTCGGAAGCATAAATGCCGCATGGCAAAGGAGGTAGTCCCCCATGTTCGGCTCGTAGACCACCTTAATCTCGGTTCCGGAAAAAATCTCATTGATGAGTGCTTCATTGGAGGGTGCTTCCCGGAGCTGCCCGATGGTGATTTTCTTCAAATCCATGGACACTACCCGGTCAGTCTCACGATGCCCCGCAGAAAGAGAAAAGGCAAAAAGCACGTTTTTCTCAGGCAGGAGAGCGGCAATTTCCTCCGCTCGCACATTGTTTCCCACGAAAACGATGTTCTTGGCACAGGATGCCCGCAGTGTATCAATCACTGATTCGATATGCGTATAGCGCACAATGACAAAAACCACATCATAGTAATCCTCCGGTTTCAATTCCGCCACCACCGGCACACGGCCGGACTTTGCCCACGGAGAAAAGATGCTCTTGATTTTCAGTCCGTTCTTCCGAATCTCCTCACCCCATGCGTTCCGTGCCAGCAATGTGACATCTTTCCCCGCATTAAACAGGTCATTTGCCAAATTGCAGCCGATAACGCCGGCGCCAAACACCAAGATTTTCATTGTTATCTTCCTCCATTTAATTATTTGTTTCGCTCAGGCGGACGGGAGTTGATCATCTGTCGGTTTTGCCGTGCAGCACCTGTCAGCCAAGATTATTCAGTCGGTTTTTACTTTTTGCGATGCAGATGGGCTGCTGCCCATCAAAGAGCAAAGAACAAGGAGAAAAGCTCATTCTCCATTTCTTCGATTTGACGTGTTATCTTCTTTTCAGAGCGAAAGTTAGTGCTGTCTAACTCTCGCTGAATTAAAAAGCCGCCGAGGCGAATGGCGCAATGCCGGGTGAAAAGCGGCGAGCATCACGTTACGCATGTATTATAACAGGGTGGATTAAAAATTTCAATGGGAAGGATGATTATTTTGCAAAAAATCGGTGAAGCTTGGGCGCGAGCACAGGCAATGAAATCCGTCTTGCTCCCGCCGACAGGCGAATTTCATCACGAAGTGATTTCATCCGTCGGAGATGGATTTATTCCGTCCGCAAGGACGGATTTCATTGAAAAAAGCATCGACAAAGTCGATGCTTTTTCTTGGTGGAGAGTGGCGGACTCGAACCGTCGACCTTCCGCGTGTGAGGCGGACGCTCTAACCAGCTGAGCTAACCCTCCGTCAGCCTGTATAATATATCATATCTCAAATGACATTTCAAGAGGTTTTTTCAGAAAAACTTTTTTCGCGAAAATTGAAAATAGTTGTTGACATTTCCGCCATGTTCTGATAGAATCATCCTTGCTGTTCGGAAAATAGCATAAGGCGGCATAGCTCAGTTGGCTAGAGCATGCGGTTCATACCCGCAGTGTCCCCGGTTCGAATCCAGGTGCCGCTACCAAGCAAAGGCGCAGCATTATTACTGCGCCTTTCATATGGCCCGTTGGTCAAGCGGTTAAGACACCGCCCTTTCACGGCGGTAACATGGGTTCGATTCCCGTACGGGTCACCACGAAAAAGCACTTGCTTATGCAAGTGCTTTTTCAGTTTTTGATCTTTTTGAAGTAATAGTACGCCGCGGCGGTGAGTGGGGTGACCATGGCGCGTGAGGCATCGGACTGCGCCGCCGTTAAGAAAAAGCTCGACACCGCTAAGAAGTTTGAAGTTTTGTTGAAAACGGTCGATTATGGTTGTATAATAACTTTTTACGGCGAGGGGATGACCCCCGTCGGAGCGCGAGGATTGCCGCAAGCACCTCGCCGCAAGCTGCCCGCACGCGCAGATATCAGAGATTAGCGGCGGGCAGGAGGTCTATGACCTGATAATCATTCTGCAATAACGGGGGCAAGGGCAAACACAATGGACTTCACAAAAGAGATGAAGCGCAACTACACCATCATCGCGCCGGACATTTTCCCCATTCACATGCGCATTGTGCGTGAGGTGTTCTGTCTGCACGGGTACAACATGGCCGTGGCGCATTATGAGGGCAAAAAGGTGATCGACACGGGGCTGAAATATCTGCACAACGACATGTGTTACCCCGCGATATGCACCACCGGGCAGCAACTTTACGCGCTGACGTGTGGGGATTACGACGTGCACAAAACAGCGCTCATCCAGTTTCAGACCGGCGGGGGCTGCCGCGCGTCAAATTACATTTGCCTTTTGCGAAAGGCGCTGGAGAACATGGGGCTGGGCTTTGTGCCGGTGATATCGCTGAGCTTCGGCGGATATGAAAAATACAGCGGGTTCAAGGTGACTCCCCTGCTGGCGCTTCAGGCCCTGCGCTCGATAGTTTACGGGGACATGCTGATGCTGCTGAAAAACCAGACCAAGCCCTACGAGCTGACGCCGGGCGAAAGCGAGGCGCGCGTGGAACACTGGGTGGCCGAACTGACAGCGCAATTTCGGCGCGGGGACGGGCTGACGCGGCGCGCCATGCGCCGCAACCTCGCCGCAATAGCGGCGGATTTTCACGCCATACCCGTGCAGCGGCGCGAGGTGAAAAAGGTGGGCATTGTGGGGGAAATTTATGTCAAGTACTCCCCTTTCGGCAACAACGGCCTGGAGGCGTTCCTCGACACGCAGGGGTGCGAATACATGGTGCCGGGGGTGCTGGGGTTTTTCCAATATTGCTTTGCCAACATTGAGACCGACCGGGAATATTACGGCGGCAGCAGCTTCAAGCTGGGGGTCGGAAAGCTCGCCGAGAGCATAGTCGACGGCTGGGAAGAGGATTTGATTGACGCGCTCGCCCCATACGGGGAGTTCACGCCCCCGGTGGCGTTTGCGGACGTAAAGCGTCTTGCAGGGCGCGTGATCGACCGGGGCGTCAAGATGGGCGAGGGCTGGCTTCTCCCCGGCGAGACCGCCGCGCTCATCGAAAAGGGCTACACCAACGTGATTTGCACCCAGCCCTTCGGCTGTCTGCCGAACCACATCGTCGGCAAGGGGACAATTCGCCGCCTGCGCGAGCTTTACCCCACGGCGAACATTTTCCCCATTGACTATGACGCGGGCGCGTCGAAGGTCAATCAGGAAAACCGCATAAAGCTCATGCTCGCAATGGCGGGCGAGGAGGCGCACGCATGAAAAATCTAGGCTTGGACATAGGCTCGACCACGCTCAAATGCGTGCTGACGGACGAAGAAGGCAAAATTCTTTTCTCCGCTTATGAGCGGCACTATTCGCAGATTCGGCGCAGGCTCGGCGAAATGCTCGCCGGGCTTTGCGAGCGTTTTCCGGGCGAGAGGGTGAGCGCGGCGATATCCGGCTCTGCCGGGATGGGCATGGCGGACGCGCTGGGGCTTGCGTTTGTGCAAGAGGTTTACGCCGAGCAAATCGCCGTCAAGCGCCTCAACCCCGGCACGGACGCCGTCATTGAGCTTGGCGGCGAGGATGCAAAGATTCTCTTTCTCACGGGCGGGTTTGAAATGCGCATGAACGGCAGCTGCGCCGGGGGCACGGGCGCGTTCATCGACCAAATGGCCGCGCTGATGAACACGGACGCCGCCGGGCTTGACGCACTTGCCGGCGCGCACGAGCGCGTGTGCACCATCGCCTCGCGCTGCGGCGTCTTCGCCAAATCCGACGTGCAGCCGCTGTTGAATCAGGGTGTGCCGCGCGCGGACATCGCCGCGGGGATATTCCGCGCGGTGGTCGATCAAACCGTCGCAGGGCTGGCGCAGGGGCGCAAAATCGGCGGGCAAGTGCTGTATCTCGGCGGGCCGCTGACGTTTTTGCCTCAGCTTCGGGCGAGCTTTGACGAGGTGTTGGGCGTGGACGGGCTGTGCCCGGCGGATTCGCTTTATTACGTGGCGCTCGGCGCGGCGTTTGCCGGGGTCGGACGCGAAATGACGATAGAGGAGCTGGGCGAGCTTGTCGGCGCGGCCGCGCCGCAAGCGGCGTACAACCGCTGCGCCCCGCTTTTCACCTCGCAGGAGGAATACGACGCCTTTGCCGCACGGCACAAGAGAGCGTCGGAGGGCATAAGGGAGCTGTCAGCACCGACGGGGCGCATGTTCCTCGGCATTGACGCGGGGTCAACGACGATAAAGCTGGTGCTCTGCGACGAGCGGGGCAACCTTTTCCGCCCGTTTTACTCCCCCAACAACGGCAACCCCATCCCCTTTGTGCGCGAATATTTGCAGCGGCTTTACGCCGACTGGCCGGGGATTGAAATCGGCGGCGCGGCCGTGACGGGGTACGGCGAGCAGATTGTCAAAAACGCGTTTCACGCGGATTTGGGGCTGGTGGAGACCATCGCGCATTACACCGCTGCCAAGCGCTTCCGAGCGGATGTTGACTTTATTCTCGACATCGGCGGGCAGGACATCAAATGCTTTCGCGTCCGCAACGGCGCGATTGACGACCTTTTCCTCAATGAGGCGTGCTCGTCCGGGTGCGGGTCATTTTTGCAGACCTTTGCGGGTGCGCTGGGGTACACATCGGAGGAGTTTGCGCGCCTCGGCCTTTTTGCCGACGCGCCGGTTGACCTCGGCTCGCGGTGCACGGTGTTCATGAACAGCGCCGTGAAGCAGGCGCAAAAGGACGGCGCGTCAATTAAAAACATCGCGGCGGGGCTGTCCGTGAGCGTGGTGAAAAACGCACTTTATAAGGTCATACGCTGTGCATCCGCCGACGCGCTGGGGCAAAACATCGTCGTGCAGGGCGGGACGTTTCTCAATGACTGCGTTTTGCGGGCGTTTGAGCAGGAGCTGGGTCGCGAGGTCATTCGCCCGGCTTACGCCCCGCTCATGGGCGCATACGGCGCGGCGCTTTACGCCATGGAGCACGTGCACGCTGAAAAAAGCGGCATATTGAGCGCCAAAGAGCTGGATGCGTTTACGCACACGACGAAAAACGTGGTCTGCCAAGGCTGCGGCAACCACTGCAATCTGACAGTCAACTCTTTCTCCGGCACGCGGCGCTACATTGCGGGCAACCGCTGCTCAAAGCCCGTCGGCGGCAAGGGCACGGAGAGCGATTTGAACATATATGACTACAAGCTCAAGCGCCTGTCGCGCTATATGGAAAACCGGCGCGAGGCGTCGCGCGTTACGGTCGGCTTGCCGCTGGGGTTGAACATGTATGAGCTTTTGCCGTTTTGGCATGGGTTTTTCACGGCTCTCGGCTTCAATGTGCTCGTCTCTCCCCTTTCCGACCGCGAGCTTTATCTCGCGGGGCAGGGCACAATCCCGTCGGACACGGCATGTTACCCCGCAAAGCTGATGCACGGGCACATTGCCGCGCTCATGCGCGAGACGCCCGACGCGATATTCTACCCCGACATGAGCTACAACGTGGATGAGGGCTTGGGCGTCGACCATTACAACTGCCCTGTTGTGGCGTATTATCCGCAGGTTTTGAAAATGAACGTCCCGGAGCTTCGCGAATGCGATTTCATCTGCGATTTTGTCAGCCTTGCGGACAAAAAGCAGTTCAAAAAGCGGATGAAGGCCATAATGGACGCGCATTTCGCGCCCTTTTCACGCGCCGACATCGACGCGGCGGCGGAGAGGGCTTATGCGGAATACGCGGAATATCTCGGCGATGTGCGCGCGGAGAGCGCGCGCATTATGGCCGCGGCGCGGGAGAGGCGCATGCCCGTCATCGTGCTGGCAGGGCGGCCTTATCACATCGACCCTGAGATAAACCATGGGATTGACCGGCTGGTGTGCTCGCTGGGCGCGGCGGTGGTGTCGGAGGATTGCGTGAGCGCGCTTGAAGCGGCGTTCCCCACCAAGGTGCGAAACCAATGGACGTATCATTCGCGGCTGTACGCCGCGGCAAAGTACGTCGCCGACGCGCCGCGCGAGGCGAAAATCAACCTTGTGCAGCTCGTTTCATTCGGGTGCGGCGTGGACGCCGTCACCACGGACGAAGTGCGCGCGATAATCGAGGGCGCGGGCAAGATATACACCCAGCTCAAAATCGACGAGATATCCAACATGGGCGCTGTCACCATACGGCTGAGAAGTCTGTTTGAAATCACGAAAACCGAGGAGGCCGGAACATAAGCGAGGCGGCGGATGGGCGTTCTATCAAACAAAGCGGTATATTTACACTAAACCGGCAGAAAAAGACAAGCAAGCCGCAATAAAAAAGACGAGCAACTTCTACAAAAAATCCGTTAGTAAAAATGGCGGTTAAAGCGCATCACAAAGTGGTGTTTCCCCTCTCAAATGTGACGCTCGGCAGCCACGCGGAAACGTCGAGAAGTGTTGATGAAATGAGAAAATCCCGCAGTTATTGAAACTGCGGGATTTTCTTATGATCGGAACACCCGGCCAATTTTGAGGACGGGATTCCCCGAATCAAAACCCAACGAAGTGGGTTTGATTCGGAAAGGAAGAAGGAGCTAACATAGTGCGGTTTTCGTCGCAAGACGGAAACTGTACTGTGTTTGCTCCTTCTGACGTGGTGCCGGTGGTGGGACTCGAACCCACACGATGTCGCCATCGGCGGATTTTGAATCCGCTACGTCTACCATTCCATCACACCGGCGCGGCGATAAAGAGTATATTACAACAGCGGGAAAAATTCAAGTGTTTTTCGCATGATTTTGAAAGATTTTTTCGCGCGGCGCAATATATGCGCCTCAAGTGAAACGCAAAGCAGGGGCAAGGCCGCACAATGTGCGGCCTTGGTGGGCTTGATGACGCGCTCAGCGCTTCAAGCTTTTCACAAGCTCTTCGTCGGACTCGGCGGTTATGGTCTTATACTCGGTATAAATGACCTTGCCGGGGAGTGCGGCGGGGGGCTTGCGGACGTTTTTGACCATGGTGTAATCCACGGGGAGCTTGCCGCCGTCGCGGCCTTGCGAATAATACGCGGCGAGCGAGGCCGCCTGCGCGAGCGTTCTGTCGGGCAGAGCTTCGCCCTCACAGCGGACAATGACATGACTGCCGTGAACCTTTTGGACGTGCAGCCACATATCCGTGCGGCGGGCGATGCGGAAGGTCAGCTCGTCGTTTTGGGCGTTGCTGCGGCCGACGAGGACTTCAAAGCCGTCATCGGTCATGAATCGATAGGGCGCTTGGGGTTTGGGGGCACGCTCGTTTTTTGCGCCCTTGGCGCGGCGAAGGTGGCCGGTGGAGACAAGCTCGCGGCGGATATCGGCAAGGTCGCGCTCGGTCTCGGCGCGCTCGATTTCGTCGAGGACGCTGTTGAGATAATCAAGCTGACGCTCACCCTCGCCGATGAGCACGGTGAGATGAGCCTCGGCGGCCTTGAGCTTGTTATATTCCTTGTACATCGCGGCGGCGTTCTGCTGGGGCGTTTTCAAGGGGTCGAGCGCGATGGTGACGCGGGGGCAGGCGGGGTCATAATAATTCTCGCACTCGACGGCGGACTCGCCGCGCTTGATGCGATAAATATTCGCGGTGACAAGCTCGGCATTGCGCCGGACGTCCTCGCGCCCCTCGGTGCGGCGCAGCTCCTCCTGCTGCAAGGCGAGCTTGCGCGCAAGTCGGTCGCGCAGGGTCTTGACGGATTTGGTGAGGTCGTGACTGCGGCGGCGCTGCTGCTCGGCGCGGTCGCGCGAGAGATAAAATGCGTCCAGAAGCGCGGAAAAGCTGTCAAAGCGCTCAAGCTCGGCAGAGGGGCCGTATTGCTTGATGGGCATGAAGCTGAAATCGCGGACGCGGCCGTCAATGCGGACGAGCCACGGCTCGCACTCCCCTGCCGCGACTGACTCGACAAGCGCGTCCGCCGCCTCGGCGAGAAGCGCGTAGTCACCCCCGGCGCGATAGGCAAGCTCGCGCGCAATGAGCGGGGAGAGGCCGGAGAAGGTGTCCATGAGGAATTTGTCCGCCGGGACGGCGGAATCCGCCAAGGTAATCCGCGCGCGGCGCTCATCGGCGGTGAGGGCGAAAAAGCCGGGCTTATTCTGCTCTGGCGGGAGGCGATAAATCATGCCGGGGAGCATGCGGCGCGTGGCGTCGCCGCCGAAGTCCATGCGGCGCATGCAGTCGATGATGCGCCCGTCCGCGCCGACGAGAATGACGTTGGCACTGCGGCCGATAAGCTCGACGACGAGCTTTTTTTCACTTTGTATGCCCAGCTCATCGTGCGTGTCGAGCGTGATGACGAGCATGCGCTCAAAGCGCGGCTGCTCGACAGAGAGAATATGCGCGCCGGTGAGGTGCTTGCGCATGAGCATGCAGAACATCGGCGGCTCGGCGGGGTTTTCAAACGCGCCGCCGGTGAGGTGGACGCGGGCGTTGCCCGTTCCGGCGGCGAGGACGAGGCGGTGGTTTTCGCCCTTGGCGCGAAGCGAGATGACAAGCATGTCGCGCTCCGGCTGCTGGACGCGGTCGATTCTGCCGCCCTCGATTTTGTCGCCCAGCTCTCGCGCGAGGGCTGAAACGGTTACGGCATCAAGCGGCATCGTCACCCTCCATTATCGCGGCAAAAAGCGCGTCGACGCGCTCAATCTGCCCTTGCAGATACAGCCAGCCGAACAGCGCTTCCAGCCCCGTGGCGGCGTGGTACTCCCCCTCCGTGGCCTTTTGGGGGACGGAGTTGACCTTGGCGTTGCGCCCGCGCTTGTAAACCGCAAGCTCCGGCTCGGTCAGGAGAGGCATAATCTTTTTCGCGGCGCGCGCCTGCGCCGGGGCGTTGACGTAAGACACGGCAAGCTTATGCAGCTTTCCGACGGCGGAGTGCCCCTGCTTGCAGAGCATGGCGCGGGTCATCAGCTCATACACCCCGTCGCCGATGTGCGCGAGGGCGAGCATGCTCATGGAGTTGACCTCGTTGAGGGTCATATTCGGGCAAAAATAATCCATACTATTTCTTCTTTCCGGGCAAAAAAGGGCGTGAAAACGCCCTTTTATGTATTACACTTCATCGTAATCGGGGAGATTGATCTCCTGCTCGCTTATCTCGGCGGCGAGGGCAAAATCGTCGGGCGCGGCCATGCCGAGCTTGACTTGAATGTCGTGCCAGCCCTGATAGTCCACAAGCACCTTGCGGGGCTTTGCGCCCTCATACGGGCCGACGATACCAAGCTCCTCCATCTGGTCGACGATGCGCGCGGCGCGGGAATAGCCGAGCTTGACGCGGCGCTGAAGCATGGAGACGGAGCAGGACTTGGTTTCCAAAATGGCCTCGACCGCCTGGGGCAGCATTTCATCATAGCCGCCGGCAATGCTGTCGTCCTTGGAGGCTTTGCCGGAGTCGGAGGCGGATTTATCCTCGGCGGCCTTGTTCATGAACTCCTCGATTTCGGAGTTTTCCTGAACGTCAACCGCGCCCTCTTTGATGAACTGGATGACCTCTTCGCGCTCTTCATCGGAGACGAACGCGCCCTGAATACGGGTGGGCTT